>PSMF01000027.1:0-31791 GCA_040290005.1 Meiothermus sp. | reverse complement strand
ACTAGGTCAATCGTGATAAAATCGAAGACTTATGGACGAAAACGCTGTGGTCAAATACATCAGCGAGACTTTCGAGGGTGTCGAGGTGTTAGCTTCAGAGGGTACATACTTCTTTTTCTACGGCCCTGAGCGGATGCATCCGTTCGTCACCCTCGTCACCAACGACGCGCATGACCCAGGCATCGAACCTCAACCGCCCTTCGGTTTTCCGCTTGAATATTGGTGTCAGCAGCGATACTTACCGGATGATGTTCGGCACTCAACCGGCCTTTCCCCGTGACGGTGGCTCAGTGAATACGGGGCATGATTTCACGCTTCTTGACACGATAATGCCGCACCCTATCTATGCGTCTATGTCCTGGATTTGCGTATTGAATCCCAGCAGTGAGACCTTCGAGAAAGTGAAGCCGTTGCTGGCAGAGGCATACGCGCTGGATGCAAAAAAACACTCTCGTCAGCCCAAGAGTTGACAACTTGGTATACCGCCGTTAGTCTTATTTCTCGAGATGACCCTAAGTGCAAAAAAAATCAACGCCGGGGGGCTAGTCTGAACTAGTCCGCGCACTTGCGTACCCCGGCCTGCTCACCAAAGCAGGCCCTTTTTTTGCACTGAAATCGGGATGGAGACATGGAGAACGAGGAACCACGCCAACCGCACCGCATCGAAATCGTGGACACCACCTTTCGGGATGGGCAGCAGTCGCCCCTGCTCTTCGATACCGAAAAGTACCGCTTCAGCCTCGAGGAGAAAAAGCTGCTCCTGGCCGGGCTTATCGAGCTGGGTGTTACCCACTTCGAGTTCTTCTCGCCCGTCGTCGGCATGGCCGAGGAGCAGGACGTGCGCGAACTCGTGGTCTACGCCAAAACCCTCACCTCCAAGCCGCTTTTCCTGCTGGCCCACTGCCGCTGCAACCTGGGGGACATCGAACGGGCGCTCGAGGTCGGCCTCAACGGGCTAAATCTGTACCTTGGGGTTTCCACGTTGGCCCAGGAGCACAATGCTGGACGCAACCTTTCCGAGTCCATTTCTTTAGCCACCGAGGTCGTCCGCGCGGTGCGGGCGAAATATCCCGAGCTGTACCTCCGCTTCAGCGCCGAAGATGCCTTTCGCACCCGCCAGAACGACATGTTCTGCCTCTACGACGCGGTTTACCCCTACGTCAACACCTTCGGGATGCCCGACACGGTGGGCTTAGCCGAGCCGGAGGACGTGGAGAACATCGTGGGGAAGCTGCGCGAGCGGTATCCGAAGGTGAAGCTCGAATGCCATTTCCACAACGACCGAGGTCTCGCCTTGGCGAACGTGAACGCTGCGGTGAAAGCGGGGGTCAGCTACATAGACGCCTCGATTTGGGGCTTAGCCGAGCGCTCGGGAATCCCGTCGGTGACGGGGGTTCTCTTCAATCTTTCCAAGCGCCACCCCGAAATCGCGAGGCAGTACAACTTGAGCCAGTGCTACCCGCTTAACGTGCTGATGGCCTCGATTCTCGGCACGCTCGTTCCCTACACCGAGCCGGTCTCGCTGACCAACCGCACCCACACCGCCGGGGTTCACCAGAAGGCCGTGCTGAGTGAGAAAAAGGTCTACGAAGCGCACAGTCTGCACGACTTCGGTGTGGATAAGAACCAGCTCCTGTTGGGGCCGCTGTCGGGCTGGAACCTGATCTACTACTACCTCAAGGAGGTGGAGAACTACGACCTTAGCAAGGAGCAGGCCAAGACCATCGCAGCCGAGTTCAAGGGGCGCACCCATGAGATCGGGCGCAGCAAAAAGCCCGAGGAGCTGCTGCTTGAGCTGGCCGAAGCCCACCGCATCCCGCGCAGCCCGCTGCCCGAAGAAGTGCCCACCGCGAGGCTCGAGAACCTGGACTAACTTATGTTAGAGCCTTTGATACTCTTCTTCGGTCAGCCCAAGTTGCTTGAGAATGGACTTCCAAGTACCCTTTTTCAGCTTTTTACGGTGAAAAGGAACGATGGCCTTTCGCCCATCAGAATGCACGAAAACTCTGTGGCCGCTTTTGTCTGGGGTTTCGTAAAAACCGTTTCCGCCGATTTTTTGTATCACCTCGTCGGGCTTAGGCGGCATTGGACCCCACGGGCACGTCAACCTCGACAATTTCAAAGTCGCTGGGTGGAATCGGCTCACCCAAATACTGCAAAGTGTTCATCATCGCCTCAAGGGCTTCTTGTACGTTCGCCAAAGCTTCTTCGTGGCTGTCCCCGTCAGAGAAAACCCCGTCTACCGAAGGCACTTTGGCAAGCTACACCCCAGGGTCTTCGGGATCTTCGTACACTTCCACTCGGTAGCGCAGTTGCATGGCTCGAGTATAGCCGAGGTGAACAGTGAATATTTCCCACTACTCCGTTTTCGCCGCAGCGCCGGGCGGGGGAAAGCACGTCGCCGTCGTGGAGGGTGTGGATAACCCTGTGGATATGGGGAAAATCGCCGCCGAGAGCGGTGCTCCACTGACCGGGTTCATCCTCGAGTCAGAAGACGAATATGCTGATGCGCGTTTCTTTTCGCCTACTAAAGCGAAAGGCTCATCGGACTCCGGCGCTCTAGTCATTGCCGAGCATTTGCGATTAAGAGGCGCAATTAAGGACTACTTATTTGTGTTGATGGGCAGCGATGAACTGCAAGTATCTTATCAAAACGGTAAATGGTGGAGAGAACCAGAGAATGCTCATAAGCTTGTACCTCAATTCGCAGTGGATTCCTTACTGGATGCATTACGTCTGAATACTAGAGATGTTGTGGGGTGGGGTGTCGCTGGGAACAGCAAAATTAATTCAGTCATTGAGGTTAGCAGCGATCATCTCCATCGCATAAAACCCAAATTTGAAGCGCTTGCAGCCTCTCAAAACGAGCACAACTTAAACGGCGTACTTGTTTTCTCTGGGGAAAGCCCAGCCCATATGCGTTTCTTCTCGCCTGCAAAGGGTCTTGAAGAAGATAATGCAGGAAGTTTTACTGCGGTTAGTTTATGTGGCTATTTAGCTCAGCGATTTACTGGCGCAGTTGACCTAGAGGTTCTTCAGGGCGAATCAATGGGAAAACCATCAAAACTTTACGCAGAGTTTATGGTTGAAGATGAAGTGGCCGCTAATGTTCATATCGGAGGGCAAGTAGAAATGTTGGAGGTGAACCAATGGGCCTAACCTTAGCCGAAAAAATCCTGTCCCAGCGCGCGGGTAAGACCGCTCTCGCGGGCGAACTCGTGGTGGTAGAAGTGGACCAAGTGATGGTGGTGGACTCGATTGCCGGGAGCTTTTTCAAGAGGCTCGAGCAGCTCTCTGCCACCCCGCGTTTCCCCGAAAAGGTCGCCATCGTGATTGACCACGTGGCCCCCGCCGCCAACGTGGAGGTCGCCAAGGCCCAGAAAGACATCCGCGAGTGGGGCGCGAAATACGGCTACACGGTTTTCGATGTCGGGCGCGGGATTTGCCATCAGGTCTTGATTGAAGAGCGGCTGGCCCTGCCCGGCGGCATCGTGCTCGGCTCGGACTCGCACTCGACCACGTACGGCGCGGTGGCCTGCTTCGGTACGGGGATGGGTGCCACCGATATCGCGCTGGCGGCGGCTTCTGGGCGCACCTGGCTGCGGGTGCCCGAGTCGGTCAAGGTGACGTTTCGGGGCAAGTTGGCTCCGGGCACGACGGCGAAGGACGTGGCCCTCGAGATGGTCCGCCTCCTCACCGCCGACGGCGCGACGTATATGAGCGTGGAGATTCACTTGGAGGATGGTGCGCAGTCGCTCTCGAGGGGCGAGCGGATGACCCTCGCCAACCTCACCGTGGAGGCCGGGGCTAAGTGCGGTCTGGTCGTGCCGAGCGGGGAAATCCTGGAAATGTACGACGTGCCCGAGTGGCTGTATCCCGACCCTGACGCGACTTACATCAATCAGGTAGAGATTGACCTTTCCACGCTCACCCCGCGCGTCTCCGTCCCTTTCTACGTGGACAACGTAGAGCCCGTTGAGAAGGTGATGGGCAAACGGGTAGACCAAGTGTTCGTGGGAACCTGCACCAATGGCCGCCTGGACGACCTGCACGAAGTCGCCGAGGTGATGAGAGGTCGCCGTGTGGCACACGGTGTACGGATGCTAATTATTCCGGCTTCTTCGCAAGTCCTGGAGGCCGCCACCGCCGACGGTACGCTCCTGACGCTGTTGCAAGCCGGTGCGACGCTGGGAACGCCGGGCTGCGGGCCGTGCATGGGCCGTCACCAGGGAGTTTTGGCTCCGGGCGAGGTCTGCGTCTCGACCAGCAACCGCAATTTCAAGGGGCGGATGGGGGCGGCGGACGCGGAGATTTATCTGGCAAGCCCCAGAGTGGCGGCGGCGACGGCAATTGCCGGGTTTATCACCACGCCGGAGGCGCTGGAGGTGGAGGGTTGAAGGCGATCCAAGTCGAGCGATTTGGGGGACCCGAGGTGTTACAGCTCGCCGAGTTGGCCGTGCCCCAACCAGGCGAGGGTGAAGCGCTCATCCGGGTTCATCGGGCGGGGGTGAACTTTGCGGATTTATCCCGCCGCGAAGGGGTATACGGCAGCCGCCATCTTCCCCAGATCATGGGGGTAGAAGTCGCCGGGGTGCGGCAAGACACAGGTGAGCGGGTGGTCGCTCTGCTGCTCCAGGGAGGCGGCTATGCAGAGTATGCGGCAGCCCCTGAGCACCTCGTGTTCGGTATCCCAGACAGGGTAAGCGACGAGGCTGCGGTCGCGCTGTTTGAACAGGGGCTCACCGCCTACGACGTGCTTTTCACCATGGGGCACTTGAAAGCTGGGGAGACTGTGGTTGTGCACGCCGCAGCAGGTGGGGTAGGTAGCCTCGCGGTTCAGCTCGCAAAGCTCCATGGGGCCAGGGTTATCGCTGTAGCTTCGAGCGAAAGTAAGCGGGCCTTAGCCCTAGGGTTGGGCGCGGATGCCGCGATTGATGCGGGTTCATCGGGTCTCACCGAGCGAATCCTTGAGGCCAATCAAAACTGCAAGGTGAATCTGGTGCTGGAGATGGTCGGCGGTGAGGTCTTCGATCAATCGCTTGCGGCTGTGGCTCCATTTGGCCGCTTGGTGGTTTACGGGCAGGCTTCGGATATTCCCAATCAGGTGTCAACCGACGACTTGATGGGCGGTTCCAAAGCGGTGATCGGCTACTGGCTATGGCACACACTCGAGCAGCGCGATCAGACCGAACGGACACTTGAGAGGCTGTTCAGCCTCAACCAACAGGGAAAGCTGCAGCCGGTGATGGGGGCTGTGCTGCCGTTACATCAGGCTGCCGAGGCACACCGCCAGCTCGGCACGCGCCAGCCACCGGAAAGCTTCTTCTAGACCCGAGCTTATAGAAATGGTGACTTTGGAGTGAACATGGCACGTATCTGGAAATTCGGCGATTCCATCAACACCGACGACATCCTTCCGGGCAAGTACGCCCCCTTCATGGTGGGAGAGGACAAGTTCCACACCTACGCCTTCGCCCACTTCCGCCCCGAGTTCGCGCCCAACTATCAGCCGGGCGATATTCTCGTCGCCGGGCGCAACACTGGCCTCGGCTCCTCGCGCGAATACGCCCCCGAAGCCCTGCGCAAGCTCGGCCTGCGGGCCATTATCGCCAAGAGCTACGCCCGCATCTTCTACCGCAACCTTGTCAACTTAGGCATCATGCCCTTCGAGGCTCCTGAGGTCGTGGACGCACTTCAGGACGGGGATGAGGTTTCCTTAGAGTTCGAGAACGGTGTCCTGCACCGGGGTTCCGAGACCTTCCGGCTCGCCCCGCCGCCCGCCTTTTTGCTCGAGGCCCTGCGCGAAGGCTCGATTCTGGAGTACTACAAGCGCCACGGGAAATTCCCCGGTGAAGGGGCGTAAACTGGGGGAGCTTATGGAAGACCAAGAAGTGGCCTGCCCGGTCTGCACCGAAATCATCACCATCCCGGTCGAGGAATACGCCGAGCTGCTCGAGGGGGACGTGCTCGAGTGCGGCCACTGCGGGGCGTACTTAGAGATTCTCGCCCTTGACCCCATCGAACTCGTCGTTGTGGAGGGCGGTGAGGACGGGTTCTACGTGCTCTGCCCGCGCTGCGAGAACGAAGTCGAGGTCGAGGCCGAGGGCGAGAGCGTCACCTGCGACAACTGCGGCTACACCTTCACCCCCGACTGGTCGGAAGTCGAGGGAGAGGGCGACGAGCGGGATTATCGGAATTAGGCTGGATGCTGAAGGCTAAAAGCCCAAAGCCAAGCAATAAACCAAAGGAGTTTTACCAATGGCAAAGATAGCGTTTGAAAACCCGGAAACCGGCGCGACGATTGAGCTGGAAAATCCCGAGCTGGGGGAAATCGTAGTGGACGACGAAACCGGTGCGGAGTTTGAGGTGGTCTCGCTCGACCCGCCCAAGCTGGCCGCCGCCCCCGAGGAAGCGGAGGACTGGGGCGAGTAGCCCTTTTCTCCTCCCCCCTTGTGGGGTAGGGTAGGGGGTGAGTCGGAAGACGCGAGGCTTTCCACTCTTTCGGCGAATGCCTTTGACTTTCGCAGCAATTTGTCCACCTTCGGCGGACCCCCCTCACCCAGCCTCTCCCACAAGGGGAGAGGGGCTAAAAAAACAACATGCTTGCCATCTTGTATGATCGCATCCGCCCCGACGAGGAAATGCTCTTTAGGGCCGCCGAAGGTCTGGGCATCCCGTTCAAGAAAATCTACGCCAAGCAGCTCCCGATGCGGCTCGGGCAACGCCCTGCTGAGCTCGAGGGTGTCACCTGCGCCGTCGAGCGGCTGGTTTCCCAGAGCAAAGGCTTGGCGGTTTCGCGCTACCTGACCTCGCTCGAGATTCCCGTAGTGAATGCTCCTGAGGTGATCGAGGTCTGCGGGGACAAATGGGCGACCTCCTGTGCGCTCGAGGCCCACCGCGTCCCGCAGCCGGGAACCGCACTCGCCACCGAGTCCGAGGAAGCCCTGAAGCTCATCGAGGACATGGGTTATCCCGTGGTGATGAAGCCGGTGGTGGGCTCCTGGGGCCGCTTGCTCTCGCTGATCCGCGACCGCGACGCCGCCGAGACCGTCTTGGAGCACAAGGAGGTGCTGGGTGGCTATCAGCACCAGCTTTACTACGTGCAGGAGCTCGTGAACAAGCCGGGGCGCGACATCCGGGCCTTCGTGGTGGGAGAAGAGTGCATCGGGGCGATTTACCGCGCCAGCGAGCACTGGATTACCAATACTGCCAGGGGCGGCAAAGCCTCCAACTGCCCGGTAACACCCGAAATGGCCCAAATCGCCGTGAGCGCCGCGAAAGCCGTGGGCGGCGGGGTGGTGGCGGTGGATTTGCTCGAGAGTGAGCGCGGTTTGCTCGTCAACGAGGTGAATCACACCATGGAGTTCAAGAATTCGGTGTCCGCGACGGGCGTGGATATCCCGGCGAAAATTTTAGAGTACGCCTGGAGTATTCGTAAAGAAGCTGTTACTGGATAATGCTCTTCACTCTCGGCCACTCCAACCACAACGCGGAGAAGTTCCTTTCCCTGTTGAGGACGCACGAAATAAACCTCGTGGCGGACGTGCGCTCGCAGCCGGTCTCGAGGTTCTCCCCGCATTTCCGTAAAGCGAACCTCGGGCCTCTTTTATCTGGGCATGGTATCGGCTACTTGTGGCTCGATTCCCTCGGCGGGCGACCCAAAAACCCTGAACTTCTCGACGAATCAGGCCGCCCGGATTACGCGAAGATGGCGCAGACAGAAGGTTTTCAACGCGGGCTCGAGCGGCTTCTTCAAGAGTCTGAAAAGCAGCGCACCACGATTCTTTGCAGCGAGGAAGACCCGAACCACTGTCACCGCCGCCTGCTAGTTGTCAGGGCGCTTTGCGAGCGGAACCCTGAATACGCTGAGGAAGTTTGGCACATCCGCAAGGATGGTAAATTGCAGTCCGAGTCCGAGCTTATGCGCCCCCAAGCGTCGCAGCCCGGACTGATATAAGGCTAAAAAATGGAGAAGAAAACCGTTTCGATTGTCGGCGGCTCCGGCTATGCCGGGGGCGAGTTTTTGCGGCTGGCGCTGGGGCATCCGGGCCTCGAGGTCAAACAAGTCACGTCCAGACGATATATGGGCGACCCCGTGACGCTGATTCACCCCAACCTGCGGGGCCGCACCCAGCTCAAGTTCGTGGACCCGGCCCAGCTCGAGCCCTGCGACGTGCTGGTTTTATCCATGCCCCACGGGGTCGCCGCCAAGGAGATTGACAAGTACAAGGATTTAGCCCCCGTAATCGTGGATTTATCGGCGGATTTCCGGCTGAAATCCCCTGAGCTGTACAAAAAATACTACGGCGAAGACCATCCGCGCCCCGACCTCTTGAGCGAGTGGGTCTACGGCAACCCCGAGCTGCACCGCGAGGCGCTCAAGACCGCGAACCACATCGCTTGCTGTGGCTGCAACGCGACGGCGACGCTGTTGGGCCTATACCCATTGGTCAAAGAGGGCATCTTGGCGCGGAAGGCCATCTTCGTCACGGTGATGATTTCCACCAGCGCGGGCGGGGCCGAGCCGAGCTTGGCGAGCCATCACCCCGAGCGGGCCGGTTCGATCCGGGCCTACAAGCCCACCGGACACCGGCACACGGCGGAGATTTTGGAGAACCTCCCCGGCAAGCCCGAGCTGTACCTCACCGCCGTCGCCACCGACCGGGTGCGCGGCATCTTGATGACCGCCCAGACCTTCCTGCAAGACGGCTGGAGCGAGCGCGACATCCACACCGCCTATCGCAACGTCTTCGGGCGTGAGCCCTTTATCCGTATGGTGAAGGTGCGCAAGGGCATCCACCGCTACCCCGACCCGAACGTGGTGGAGGGGACCAACTACTGCGACATTGGGTTTGAACTCGAGGAGGATACGGGTCGCCTGGTGGTCATCTCGGCGATTGACAACCTCGTCAAAGGCACTGCTGGACACGCAATTCAGAGCTTGAATATCCGTATGAGCTGGGAGGAGACGACGGGCTTGGAATTCACCGGCCTGCACCCGTGATTTAGCCCCTCCCCCTGGACGGGGGAAGACGCGCAGCATTCTACGTTTTTGGCTAGGTGGGGGTGAGGTGACGGCGGCCTGTTATGGGCTTTGAGGTCAAGATTTTCACGGCAAAATACATACTCACTGCGGCGTCCCCCCACCCTATCCTCCCCCGCAAGAGGGGAGGGATTACCGTTGCGGCGGGTCTAATTTCTATTGGCGAATAACTTTGTACTCGAGCAACAGCGTATTCTCCGACAAATGCCGCACGTTCTTTAGGCTGAACCGAACGTCTAAATCCCCTTCCAGAAGCCGCTTCCCGCTGCCGAAGCCGATGGGCTCCACGGTCAGCCAAAGTTCGTTCATCAATCCCTGTTCCAGACACTCGCTGTAGATGCGTGTACCGCCCAGCACGGCGCATCTTTGCTTGCCTCGAGCTTCTAAATCATTTAAAACTTCGGAGAGAGGGGCAGAAGTGAACTCGAGCCGCTCCCGCACAGCATCGGCGACGAAAGATTCAGGGTGCTGGGTACGCACGACGCGCAGGCGCTCAGGCGTAAGGCTTTTCAGAATGCGCTCCCGGCTGACCTCATAGGTTCGTCGGCCCATCAGCGAGCAGTCGAAAGTTTTGAGTACCTGACGGAAAAACTGAGCGTCCTCGGGTGAGGCGAAGCCAGTACCTTCCTCGTCGTGGCGGGTGATCAGGCCGTCGAGCGAGATGGCGGCGATGCCGATGATTTCCACGGCGCCATCGTACACTTGGGGCGTGGTGATTGTGGGCAGCACGAATCCGGCCAAGCTGAACCCGACCAGGGCGGTTTTCGCCGAAGTTTTTGGCCTCGAGACCAAGGGTGTAGACGTACCAAGCGGCGTACCCGACCAGCCTGTCGGGTACGAGGAAACTCTATTGGGGGCGAGGAATCGCGCGGAGGCAGCGTTACGTCAGCCCGGCGCGACGTTTGGGGTTGGGCTCGAGGGCGGCGTGGAGTTTGGCGCGTACGGCGGCTGGTTATTCAACATCGCCTACATCGTGCGGGACGATGGGAGAAGCGGGTTTGCTCGAGGGGGAAGTATTTTGCTGCCGCCGAGCGTGGCGGAAAGGGTACGCTCCGGCGAAGAACTCAGCCTTGTGATTGATGATGTGGCCGGGCTCAAGGACAGCAAAAAAGCGGGTGGAGCAGTGGGATTTCTGACGCTGGGCCGTGTGGAGCGGGCGGAGTTCTGGCGGCATACTTTGGAACTCGCGCTGCCGCCGTTTTTGTGCCCGGAACTGTATCCAGAAAACACATAAGGGTTACACTTCCCCTCTGGGACGGCATTTCTCTGCGCTGAGAAAGTGTGTCCCAGACACGGGCTTTTTTGAGAAGGGTCTCGAGGTCGCCAACCCACCTTAAGAAACCGTTGTCATTCTGAACCCTTCGACTCCACTTCGTTTCGCTCAGGGCAGGCTCAGCGACAGCGCAGTGAGGAATCCCCCACGCGCATCCGTGCAAGGTTGCTCGGGTAGAAAAAGACGTTTTTGTTTGCCCGAGAAGTTGACGAGAGACACGCGTGGGGATGTTTCGCTCTGCTCAACATGACATCGGCTGAGGCGATGAATTTGACGTTTGACCTGCGCCGGAGTACAACCGTACGTCCCTACAAAAACCCTTTTTACGGTCAGCGGTTATCAGTCGACGGTGAACGATTCAGTATGATGTTGCGGCTATGGGTTTAGTGGTGGTTAAGGTCGGGGGTTCAGAGGGTATCAACTACGAGGCCGTCGCCAAGGACACGGCGGCGCTGTGGAAATCGGGGCAGCGGCTGATTATCGTTCACGGCGGTTCTTCGGAGACCAACAAAATTGCTGAGGCCCTGGGCCACCCGCCGCAGTTCCTGACCCATCCGGGTGGGATGACCTCCCGCCTCACTGACCGCCGGACGCTCGAGATTTTCGAGATGGTCTACTGTGGGCTGGTCAATAAGCGCATCGTGGAGCTGCTTCAGCGCGAAGGGGTGAATGCGGTTGGGCTTTCCGGTCTGGACGGGCGCATCTTCGAGGGCAAGCGCAAGGATGCAGTTAAGTACGTCGAGAACGGCAAAATCAAGATTCACCGGGGCGATTTCACCGGCAGCGTGGAGAGGGTAAATACCGCGCTGTTGCAAACCCTGTTGGAATCGGGTTACTTACCCGTTCTAACGCCGCCTGCCGTGAGCTACGAGGGGGACGCGATCAACACCGACGGCGACACCGCGGCAGCGATGCTGGCGACGGCGTTCCGGGCCGAAGCGCTGTTGTTGCTCTCAAATATCCCCGGCCTGCTCGCCGATTTCCCCGATGAATCGAGCCTGATCCGTGAGATTCCCGCCGCCCGTGTGAACGATCCGCAGTACATGGCGGTGGCCCAAGGCCGGATGAAAAAAAAGGTGCTGGGCGCGGTGGAGGCGGTGCAGGGCGGGGTAGGCCGAGTGGTCTTCGGGGACGCGCGGCCCGAGCGTCCGATTTCGGCGGCTTTAGCTGGGTCGGGGACGGTGGTGCGGTAAAAAGATGATGCGGGAAAGGTGGAGGTCCTTCGTTCAAACTACCGGCTGGGTGTTTTTTGACATGTACGACGAGCTAAAGCGTGACGTGTTGCGGCGGTTGGGGCGGGTGGTGCGGGAAGCCGTGGGAAATGATGATGGGATTGGGCGCGGTTCTATCAGGGGATAAAATGTCTAACCCCTGCCCCTCATTCAGCAGGTTAGAATGGGCCTGATGACGCGCTTCGTACTGGTTTTGCACGCGCATTTGCCCTATGTGCGAGCGCATGGCATGTGGCCCTTTGGCGAGGAAACCCTTTACGATGTCCTCGCCGAAGTGTATTTGCCTCTGGCGCGGATGTTAGAGCGCCTCGAGCACCAAGGCATTCCCACCCCGCTCACCTTGGGCATCACCCCGGTGCTCTCCGAACAACTCGCCGACCCCCGCGTCAAGGAGGGGTTTCTGCGCTACGCGTCAGACCGCCTGGCGCGGGCCGAGGGCGATTTAGGGCGATACCGCGACACCGAGTTCGAGGCCGGGGCAGGGCACAACTTCGAGTTCTGGCAAACCACCCTCGAGCATTACCGCAACCTCGGCGGTGACCTGACCGGGTTTTTCGCGCGGGCGCAGGAGCGCGGGCGGCTCGAGATCGTCACCTCAAGCGCCACCCACGCCTATTCTCCGCTGCTCTCCTCGGATGCGGCGCTTTGGGCCCAGGTCAAAACCGGTACCGAGACCTACCGCCAGCACTACCGCCGCGCCCCCACCGGCTTCTGGCTTCCCGAGATGGCCTACCGCCCCAAAGGGAAGTGGGACCCGCCCACCGATGGGGCCCAACCGGTGATGCGGGCCGGTGTGGACGAAATCTTGTACCAAGCCGGGATTCGCTATAGCTTCGTGGACGCCCATTTGGTGCAGGGCGGCAAGCTGCTGCCCTCGAGCCAAGGGATGTACGGCGACCCCGAATCGCCCGAGCGCATCGAGAGCCAGGACGTGGCCTACCGGGTCCACGAGCTGCCCAGTGGCCTGCGGGTGCTGGCCCGTAACCCGGAGACCGCGGTGCAGGTCTGGAGCGCCGATTATGGCTATCCCGGCGACAAGGTGTACCGCGAGTTCCACCGCAAAGACCCGGTCTCCGGGCTGCGGCTGCACCGTGTGAGCGGACGCGGGGTCCAGCTCGGAGACAAGGAGCCTTACGAGCCCGAGCAAGCCTTCGCCAAGGTGGGCGAACACGCTCGTCACTTTGCGGCGCTGGTGAGGAATTTGGCGGACAAACATCCCGGCGGGGTGATCTGCGCTGCCTACGATGCCGAGCTGTTCGGGCACTGGTGGTACGAGGGCACGGCCTGGCTCGAGGCGGTGTTCCGCGAACTAAACGCCTCCGCTGCGGTGGGGATGGTGACCGCTGTGGAGGCCATCCGTGGGGAAGTGCTCCGCACCGCGCTGCCCGAGGGCTCGTGGGGCCGGGGCGGGGGCAACAGGGTCTGGCTGAACGAGGCGACCTTGGACTACTGGCGTCTGGTATACCGGGCCGAGCACCAGATGATCGAGGCCGCCGAGCGCTTCGGGCGCGACCTAGATGGCAGACGGCGGGCCTTGCGCCAACTAATGCGTGAGCTGCTGTTGCTCGAATCTTCGGATTGGCCCTTCCTGATCGATAGCGGCCAGGCCGCCGAGTACGCCAGGGCGCGGTACGAGGGGCACGCCGAGCGCTTCGCCGAGCTGTATACGATGCTCGAGACGGACCAGCTCGATTTGAGCCGGGTTTTGGTGCTGGAAAGCCTCGACAACGTGTTTCCCGAGGCCGACCCCAGCCTCTACCTCTCGAGGGGCCGAACCCCAGTGAACGGCAACCCGGTCGGGGATTTGCTCTCGCAAACGGCCTCCGAGCGCAGTGCTCGCCGCGCCGCCGAGGCTGCAAAGCATGGACCTTTGCCGAATGCGGCCCCGCCGCTCACCACCGGGGAGAACACTCCGCAGCCCTCAAAAACCGTACCCAAGCGCAAAATCAGCGGCAAACGAGAGCCTTTAGAGAAAATCCAGGGCATCGGTGCGGTGTATCAGAAGCGCCTGTGGGAGGCGGGAGTTCTGACCTTCGCCCAGCTCGCCGCGCTCGAGCCAGAAGAGATACTGCGAATCGTTCAGCCGCGCCCCTGGCAGAAAGTAGACGTGCAGAGCTGGATTCGGGAAGCGGGAGAGAGGGCGAAGGGTTGAAAAAGGGTGTCGGGAGTCGGGTGTAAGGGGTCGGAACGTCAAAAGCAACCCTTCCCGGCTTTGCGGCGAAACCGGCATCTCCGCCCTACGGGCACCTCCCCTCATGTCCGTTACAAATGATGTCCTGGACAGGAGTAAATAATGGCGTGCTCGAGGGAAGGCGTATTGTCCCTCCCCCCTTGATGAGGGGGGCCTTCCGAGGTCGCCAAAGGCCGAGTGCTAGACGAATATCCGCAGATTGACGGGGGGTTTTGCCGCACCGCTCCCCATAAATCTGACGAGCGACGCGCGTAGGGACGACCGGCCGGTCGTCCCTACAAAGGACTTGAGCCTACCCCCGCAACTCCTCGAAATCTTCCTCCCAGAACTCTAAATCCCCCCGCTTCAACTCCGCCGCATGCCCGCGCAGTTCCACCCGGCGAATCTTGCCCGAGATGGTCTTGGGCAAGTCGGCAAACTCGAGGCGGCGGATGCGCTTGTAAGGAGCCAGCTTCTCCCTCGAGTAGCGTAGGATTTCCAGCGCCAGCTCGCGCGAAGGGGTGTAGCCTTGGGCCAAGATCAGGTATGCCTTGGGGACCGCGAGCCGCTCGGGGTGCGGCGAGGGGACCACCGCGGCCTCGGCCACCGCGGGGTGCTCGATCAAGAAGCTCTCGAGCTCGAAGGGGCTGATGCGGTAGTCACTGCTCTTGAACACGTCGTCGGCGCGGCCCACATACCACAAATACCCGTCCGCGTCGCGCCGGGCCACGTCGCCGGTGCGGTAGTATTCTCCACCCAGCGCGGCGGCGGTTTTGGCCGGGTCGCCCGCGTACTCGGCCATCAGCCCGGTGGGTCGGGGTGAGAGCCGGATGCTGATCTCGCCCTCCTCGGCCTCGCGGTCTTCGGGGTCGAGCAGCACGATGCTGTAGCCGGGCATCGGGCGGCCCATCGCGCCGGGCTTCACCGGCTGGCCGGGCGTGTTGCCGACCTGGAGGGTGGTCTCGGTCTGCCCATAGCCGTCCCGAATCGTCAGCCCCCAAGCTTGCTGTACTCGCTCGATGACCTCGGGATTTAGCGGTTCCCCCGCGCCCACCACCTCGCGCAACTTCACCGGGAAAGCTTTTAGGTCGTGCTGTATCAGCATCCGCCAGACGGTGGGTGGGGCGCAGAGGGCGGTGATCTCCTGGCTGACGAGCAGGCTCAGGACGCGCTGGGCGTCGAAGCGCTCGTTGAATAAAAATACCGCCGCCCCTATCGAGAGTGGGGCGAAAAAGCTGCTCCAGGCGTGCTTGGCCCAGCCTGGCGAGCTGATATTCCAATGGCGATCGCCTCTTTGCAGTCCGATCCAATAAAGCGTGGTGAGGTGGCCCACCGGGTAGCTGGCGTGGGTGTGCAGCACCAGCTTGGGCTTGCTGGTGGTCCCCGAGGTGAAATAGAGCAGGAGTGGGTCGGAGGCGTGGGTTGCGCCGTCGGGGATGAAGCGTTCAGGATAGCTCTTGGCCTCCTCGAGGTCGGCCCAGCCCTCGGTGGGCCCCACGCTGATCCGGGTGAAGCCTTCCAAAGCGGCGAATTTCCCGGTTTCGCCTGCCTCCACCACCGCGAACCTGGCCCCGCCGCGCTCGAAGCGGTCGCGCAGGTCGTCCTGGGTGAGCAGCGTGGTGGCAGGGATGGTTACCGCACCCAGCTTTATCGCCGCCAGAAAGGTGGCCCACAGCTCGGGGAGGTTAGAGAGCATCACCAGGATGCGGTCTCCACGCTGCACGCCCTGCGCCCGCAGGTAGTTGGCGACCCGGTTTGACCAGTGCTCGAGGCCCCTGTAGCTCAGGCTCCCACCGTCCCAGAGCAACGCCGGGGTCTCGCCCAAGTCCTGCGCCAGCGGTGCGAAGTGCTCCAAGGCCCAGTTGAACTCCGTCAGCACCGGCCAGCGGAACTCTTCCACCGCGCCCGCGTAGTCCTCCCGGTGCTCCCTCAGGAAAGCCAGGGTTTCACGATACGCTTCCACCGCCATACTCTCACCTCGATACGCCCGAGCATACGGTCGGTGGGCACCGGGGCGCAAGGCGGAGGGGTTAGCGGCTTACGTCTGGCGCATAGCCAGCTTGCAAAAATTATCCCCAGAGGATAGGCTTTGCTCAGCCAAAAATACCGTGGCTACCGCGTTTGCCAAGTCAAAAGGGTGGAGTTCAGGAGGTGCTATGAAGGGTGTCGCTATGGTGGGGGTGCTGGCCCTGGCCGCAGGGCTGGCGCTGGCCCAGGAGGCTGTGTTCAAAGTTGGGGTAGTGACGGCGCTCTCGGGCGACAACGCCCAGGGTGGAGAGTGGACCAAGCGCGGCTACGATCTGTGGGCCAATAAGGTCAACGAGCAAGGCGGGATCAAGATCGGCGGCAAAGGCTACAAGGTGCAACTGGTCTACTACGACGACCAGTCCTCCTCGGCCACCGCGGCTGCTGCCTGCGAGCGGATGCTCACCGAGCAGAAGCTGGACTTCATCCTCGGCCCCTATGCTTCTTCGGCTACAAGGGCTTGCGGTCCTATTGTGGACAAGTACAAAGTCCCGATGATCACCGGCTCCGCCGAGAACCCGGCGATTTGGAAGGACGGATACAAATACGTCTTCGGCACGATTCCCTCGGTCAACCTGATCGGCACCGCCCCGCTCAAGACGGTGATGGCCGCCAGCCCCAAGCCCCAGACCATATACATCGTGGCCCTGGATGACCCCTTCGCCAAGGCTACCGCCGATACCTTCAAGAGCGTGGCTGAGGCGGGTGGGCTCAAGGTACTGGGCTACGACGTGGTTCCGGCGGACGCCGACTACACGCCGGTCTTCACCAAAGTCCGCCAAGCCAACCCCGACATCCTGGCGCTGGGCTCGCAGCCCGAGCAGGCCATCCAGATGGTCAAGGTGATCAAGCAGCTTCGGATCAGCCCCAAGGCGATCATCGAGCACACCGGCTCGGGTTCCGCCGACTTCACTGCTGCTCTGGGCAAGGACGCCGAGTACATCCTGGGTGCCACGGTGTGGCAGCCCCAGTTCGAATACCCTGGGGTTAAAGCGGGGTTCTGGCAAAGCTCCAAAGCCTGGTTCGCCGACTACCAAAAAGCCTACAACCGTCAGTACGCCGAGTACACCGAAGCTGGCTGCACGGCGGCGGGGATCGCCTTCCAAACGGCCCTCGAGCGAGCCCAGCTTGCCCCGCCTCTGGACGACGCCAAGCGGGTCAAGCTGGTCACGGCCCTGGAGAACCTGAGCATCACCACCTTTTACGGCCCGATCAAGTTCGAGACCAGCGGCGATAACTTCCACGACGTGGCTAAGCTCGAGACCCTCCCCATCCAAATCCAGGGCGGCAAGGTGGTCATTGTCGGTCCCAAGAGCCCCACCAAGTCGAAGCTGGTGTATCCGTTCCCTGGTTGGGATAACCGGTGAAGAAGGCTGATAGCCGATAGCTAAACATCAAAAGCGTAACTTCCGTCCGGGGCACTAAGAGTGGCAGCACGAGAATCCCAGTACCGGCCGCAAATCTTTGGCCATTCCCGATAAGCTATAGGCGTTTTTGGAGGCCCCTTGATTCAGTTTCTGCAAAGCACCATTGACGGCCTGCTGATCGGCGGGGTGCTGGTGGTGCTCTCGCTGGGAATGTCGCTGGCCTTCGGGGTGATGCGGATCGTGGATTTCGCGGTGGGGGAGTGGTTGATGCTGGGAGCCTTCGCTGCGTTCTTCCTGAGCGGCTGGCTGCACCTCGAGCCCCTCCTTGTTGCTCCCCTGGTCTTCGTGGTCTTCTTCGCGGTGGGCTACTTGTTTCAACCCTTGCTCGAGCGGGTCACGAGCGGCAAACGCGCCCACGCCAACCTGATGGGCCTTGTCCTGACCTTCGGGCTATCCCAGGTGATCCGGGGGGGCGCCCTGATGGGGTTTGGCCGTGACAACCGCAGCCTCAAGACCGGCCTCTCTGACCTGACCCTCTTTTGGGGCCCGCTGATCGTGCCGGGGCCGAAGCTTGTGACCTTCATCGCCGGGTTCGCCCTGACCCTGGCTTTCTTGTACTTCCTCTATCGCACCTCACTGGGGCTGCGGGTGCGGATGGTGGCGCAGGACAAGACCAGCGCAGCGTTGTTGGGCGTGCAGGCCAGCTGGATCAACAGCCTGGTTTACGGCCTCCACGTGGGGCTTACCGCCGTGGCTGGGGTCTTCATTGGGATGCTCTTCACCTTCAACCCCGAGGTGGGGGCGCGCTACGCCTTGTACACCTTCTTTGTGGTGGTGCTGGGGGGGATGGGGTATCTGCCGGGGGTGCTGGTGGCGGCGCTGGTGCTGGGGTTGGTCCAGTCCTATGTGACCGCCTACCTCGACCCGCGCTACATCAGCCTAGCAGCCTTCGCCATCCTCTACCTGGTGTTGGTGATTTCCCCCAGAGGGCTATTGCGTAGGGGGCTCGAGTGAACCGCTTGTTAGCGCTACTGCCAGGCGCAGCGGGCATCGTGCTCCTGCTGGCCCTGCCGATGCTGATCCCGGTGTTCTGGATGCGCATTGCCACCGAGACCCTGATGTGGGCGGTGCTGGCGGTGAGCTGGAACCTGGTGGGCGGGTACACCGGCTACCTCAACTTCGGGCATGCCGCATTCTTCGGGGTGGGGGCCTATGCTACCGCCATCCTCACCGTGAAGGCCCACCTGCCCTTCGCCCTTTCGCTGCCGCTGGGCGGGTTGGTGGGGGCGGTCCTGGCGCTTGTTTTGGGCTTGCCCACGTTGCGGATTCGCGGGGCCTATTTCGCCATCGCCACTTGGGCCTTCGCCGAGGCCATGAGCCAGATCGCCACGGTCTGGGAAGGGCTGACCGGCGGCTCCGAAGGATTGCGGATGCCCGCCCTGGCCGACAACCGCGCCTTCTACTACCTGATGCTAGGCCTGCTGCTCCTAACCCTGCTGGGCCTGCACTTCCTCTTGCGGCGCAGCAAGTACGGCTATTGGCTGGTGGCGGTGCGCGAACAGGAGGATGTGGCAAAGGCCATGGGGATTGACGTGTTCCGGGCCAAGCTCAGCGTGTTCCTGCTCTCGGGGCTGATTGCGGCCTTGGCCGGGGGCATCTACGCCTACTGGATCACCATCATCACCCCCAAAGAGGTGTTCAAAGTGCTCATCACCGACAACTCGGTGGTGATGAGCCTGTTCGGCGGGCTAGGCACGTTCTGGGGACCGGTGGTGGGGGCAGCTGTGGTGCACCTTTCGGCCCGGCTGCTGTGGCTCTCCTACGGCAGCGATGTGGTGTACATCGTGGCGATCGGGATGGCGGTGTGCTTGGTGGCCGTGTTCATTCCCAACGGGCTGCTGGGTCTTTTGGAGCGCCGCCGCAAGGGCAGCGCCTTCGCCCCGCAGAAGGAGGCGTCGCCGTGAGTGCCTTATTACGGGCCGAACACCTCAGCAAGAACTTCGGCGGGCTGGCGGCGGTGCGCGACGTGAGCTTCGAGGTCCGGAAGGGCGAGATCGTGGGGATAATCGGCCCCAACGGCTCGGGCAAGAGCACCCTGTTCAACCTGCTCTCCCGCCACTACCCGCTCAGCGGGGGTCAGGTCTGGTTCGACGGCCTCGAGCTGACCCGTCTCCCCACCCACCGCTGCTCGAGGGTCGGCTTGGCCCGCACCTTCCAAACCCCCTCGCCCTTCACCCGGATGAGCGTGCTGGAAAACCTGTTGGCGGTGTACCGCCCCGAGCCTTTGGAGGTGATGCGGCAGCGGGCTAAGGAGATTCTGCGGCGGCTCCAGCTCGATCGCCTGGAGAGCGAGCCGGCCAGCAGTTGCTCGGGCGGGCAGCTCAAGCTCCTGGAGATTGGTCGGGCTTTGATGACAAGGCCCAAGCTGCTGCTCCTGGACGAGTGTGTGGCCGGGGTTAACCCGGTGCTGCGGGCGCAGATCATCGAACTGCTCAAGGGGTTACGGGGGGAGGGATTGACCATCCTATTGATCGAGCACGACATGGACTGGGTGCAAAAGCTCTGCGATCGCCTATTGGTGATGCACCACGGCGAACTCATCGCCAGCGGCACCTTCGAGGCGGTCACGCAGAACCCGACTGTGCTCGAAGCCTATTTAGGACGGTAAAAAGATGGCTTTGATTGCCAGAGACATCATCGCGGGTTACGGCCAGGTTCGGGTGTTGAATAAGGTCAGCCTCGAGGTGAGGCCGGGGACCATTCACTGCGTCTTCGGCCCCAATGGTTCGGGCAAATCTACCTTGCTCAAGGTCTGCGCCGGAATACTGCGCCCCTGGAGCGGCAGCCTCGAGCTGGACTCTCAAAACCTGCTGGCGCTCGAGGGGCACCAGTTCATTCGTTCGGGCATCGTCACTGTGCCACAGAGCGGCGGGGTCTTCCCCGAGCTTTCAGTGGCTGAGAACCTGGCAGCGGGGGGATTGGCTCTGAAAGACCGCACGGCGCTGCGCGAAAGCCTCGAGGCTATGTATGCCCGTTTCCCCATTCTGGCCGAAAAACGCGGGGTTCGAGGGGGCTCGCTCTCGGGCGGTCAGCGAATGCTACTGGCATTTGCTAGAGCCCTGGTCAGCCGCCCCAAGGTGCTGCTCCTGGACGAGCCCTCGGCAGGACTGGCTCCCCTGGTGGTCAAGGAGGTGTTCGGCCTGGTCAAGGACCTCCGCGCCCAGGGTCCGGCCATCCTCCTGATCGAGCAGGCGGTGCGCGACGCCCTGCCCCTGGCCGACCAGGTGACCGTGCTGGCCCAAGGCGAGGTCCAGTTTCAAGGCGCTGCCGAGGGGCTCAGCGAGGCCAAGTTGGCCGAAGCTTATCTGGGGGTGAAACTGTAGAACTTCTCGAACGCGATCCCGTAACCCATTCATGGTGGTTATAAAAATGCCACTTCGGACTTGGTTTGAAGTGGCATTTTTGCGTATTGAACGCTGTTGGCGGGCGCGGCAGGATTCGAACCCACGACCTACTGATCCGTAGTCAGTCGCTCTATCCAACTGAGCTACGCGCCCACAAAGTTTTTCCTGCGACCGTCCGCAGGCGTTTCGTAGGGTAGCACAGGCTTCTCGAGGTGTCAACGTAGGCCCTAAAGCGCTGGAGGCTCGTATACTAAAGGCCAAATGCGCGCCCAGAGCAGCCCTTGGTATGCAACGCTTTCCTCCTACTGGTTCGCCAGCAGTTTCAAGTGGTTTCTGGTTTTACTCGCGCTGCTACCGACTCGAGTGGCCGAGCTGAGCCCCGAGCCGGAGCGGGCCGCTCGCCTGGGATTCCTGTTTGTGCTGAGCGCGATTATCGCCATAGTCGGGCCGCCCTTGTTTGGTTACTGGTCAGACCGGGTGGGGCGGCGGATGCCATTCATCGCCTTTGGCTCGGTGCTCACCGCGCTTTCATTGGTATGGATGGCGTTTGCGCCGAGCTATAGCCAACTGGTGATCGCCTACCTCCTCCTGCAACTCTCGGATGATGCGGTGACCGGGCCTTACTCCTCGTTGGTGCCCGATCTCGTAGCCAGGCGGCGGCGCGGAGTAGCCTCGGGCTGGCTGGGGATGCTGCAAGTGGCGGGGTCGGTGATCGCAGGGGCGATGGTGCTCTTGCCGATTGGCCTCGAGGGCCAGTTCATGTTGGTGGCGCTGGTCAACTTGCTGGCGGCCTTTCTGATCATCGCGTTTATCCGCGAGGTTCCCGGTCTCAAGCCTCGCTCGGACGGCCTCTGGACGAGCCTGATCGCCCCCTGGCGCAGCGCTGACTTCCGCTGGGTGTGGTTCACCCGCTTCCTGGTGATGCTGGGGCAGTACGTGGTGCTGGCCTATTTGCAGTATTACCTAGCCGATGTGGTCGGGCGGTTTGGCCTGTTTGGCAGCGTCTACACCAACGAGCCCGCCCAGGCGGTGAGCCTGCTGGGCCTGCTGATCGCCATCGGAACCGTGCTGGCCGCGGTTCCGGCGGGTAACCTCTCCGACCACCGAGGGCGCAAACCGGTGATCTACGCGGCGGGAGGTGGATTGGCGGTGTTGATGCTGCTGTTCTTGATCCCCAGCTTTGAATGGTTATTGCTGCTGTCGCTGCTGTTCGGGGTGCTGTTCGGGGCGTATCTGTCGGTGGACTGGGCCCTCATCTCGGACGTGCTACCCGACCCCCAAGGCCACGCCACCGATATGGGGATTTGGCAGACCTCGAGCATCCTTCCCCAAGTCCTGGCGGGCAGTTTCGGGGCTTGGTTGGGCACTCTGGGCGAACAGAGCGGTGGCTCGGGCTACACCCTGATTTTCCTGGCGGCAGCGGTGTGTTTTGCGCTTGGAGCCGTGCTGGTGCGGCAGGTGTGGGGGGCAAAATAACGCTAACCGTTTACCGCTAGAACCGTCGCAAGTCGCGGGTCACAGGTCAGGGAGCTCTGCTCGCTGTTGGTCAGGGAGCTCTGCTCGCTGTTGGTCAGGGAGCTCTGCTCGCTGTTGGTCTCAGGCCCAAACCCCCGTTTTAGCTTGTGACCTGCGACCGTGTCTTTGCGGTAGACGGTCAACTGTAAACGGTTAGCGTTCTTCCTTGACAATCCCTAACTCAGCACCCATAGTGATAAATCGCCCGGCACGGAGGGATGGCCGAGCGGTTTAAGGCGGCGGTCTTGAAAACCGTTGTAGGCGCGAGTCTACCGGGGGTTCGAATCCCTCTCCCTCCGCCAGTTTGCTTTGAGGAAAGCAGAGTTTTGTGCTAAAGTATCGCTTGCGCTCTTGTCCGGGTTTGACCGGTAGGGTGCAAAAAGCAGGGTTTGGAGGGGTGGCCGAGCGGCTGAAGGCGGCGGTTTGCTAAACCGTTATAGGGGACTAAAGCCCCTATCGGGGGTTCGAATCCCCCCTCCTCCGCCAAACTTGAAAAGGGCTGAAGCGTTCAGCCCCTTTCGCTTTTTAGGGGTAAGTCGGTAAAAGCGGACAGAAGATTGAGGGTTCAAAACATAGTTCTAGAACTGGTTTATAAACCCCCGCGTTGGTAGCTTCTGTGCCCAACACATACTTTTCCGTTTTATGACAACTTCCACACGTGGGCGGCGTATACTCTAGGCCCGGAGGTACATTATGTGGCCGTTTGGCAAGTCGCTCAAACAACGTGTGGAAGAGGCGCTTAATCAGACCAACGTATTCCAGGGTTTGGGACTCACCGTTAATGAAAGCGGGGGCAATGTCAGCATCAGTGGGGCCATCCCCGCCGAGGGCTACCGCCGGGCAGTGGAGGTGGCGGTGGGCGGGGTGAGCGGTATTAAGTCCCTGGATCTGAGCGGCCTCATCGCTCCCCCGCAGGTCTCCGAGGCTGACATCCAGGCGGCGGAAGCTCAGGCCCAGCAGGTGGAGAACTCCTCCGCGCTCGCCAAAAAGGTGCTGAACGCGCTCAAAGCCAACGGCGAGCTCAAAGACGACCCAATTGATGTGCTGCAAAGCGGAACCGGCGTGGTGCTGCGTGGTGCGGTGGACAGCCAGCACGAATACAACTTGGCGGTTCAACTGGCCCAAGGGGCCGGAGCCACCAACGTGGATAGCAGCGGGCTGCAAGTCCACGAGGGGGCTAAGGCCAAGTTTGCCGCTGAAAATACTGGCTATGTCAATGTCCCTGACGAGTGGTACACCGTGCAAGCGGGTGACACCCTTTCCGAGATCGCTCAGAAGTTCTACGGTGACGGAACTCGAGATAGTTATATGAAAATCGCCAAGGCCAACGGCCTGGACGATCCCGACCTGATCCGTGTCGGGCAGAAGTTGCAGATTCCGCGCTAGGCGCAGAGGGTCGAGGGCAGAAGGCAAAGAGCCTTTGAGGTTTTAGCTATCTGCTCTCTGCTCTTTGCTCCCAACTCGTTGGCGATACCGGCGCAGATACTCAATATCCTCTTGCACCAAATCGTCGTTCCAGGCCAGGGTTTCTAGGTGATGCCGCAGCTCGTGGAGCAGGGTTTCCCAGACCTCACCCTCCCAGTCAAAGCCAGGGTCGCCCCTAGCGATGTAGGCAAAACTGCCGTAGTACAAGGCGACGTGCCGCCCGATCCCCTCGAAGCCACCGAGCACCGAGGGATAACCCGAACTCAGGTATTCGCCCAGGCGCACCAGACCGGGCTCGTCGGGGTCACGCTTGATGGCCTCGAGGACGTGCATCCCCTGGAGGCCGTGCTTGTAGTCGGCGGGAATGCTGTCCCACAACCCATAGGCCAGTTCGGCGAAGGCTTCGTAAGTCATTGCCCCCAGTTTGAGCGTTTCGGGGCCAAAACTCCGCGACTACCCACACACTCATCTTGGGGTGAAATGATAAGGTGCAGTCCGCAACCAGAGGAGGTGCGCTATGGCCGTAGTCAAGGTGCTGGAGATCATCGCCGAGTCCCCCAAGAGCTGGGAAGATGCCGTACAGGAAGCCGTCAGCGAAACCGCTAAGACCGTGCGGGGTATCCAGAACGTCTGGGTGCAAGATTTCAAGGCCATCGTGAAGGACAACAAGATTGTGGCTTACCGGGCTAACTGCAAGATTTCCTTCACCGTCGAGAATACTTAGTATTCCCCTAAAAGTTATTTGCTGCAACGGTAATTCCTCCTACTAGACGCGGGAAGGGGACAATCCTGGGCCCTCGATTGGCTGCAAAAGACCGCTTCTCGCCGCATCCCCCTCACCCTAACCCTCTCCTCGGGTGGGAGAGGGAACTTTACGGTTTGAACAAGGAGTTATTGGGTAAGGTAAAGGAAAAGGCCGGGTCTTAGACCCGGCCCTACATATGGGACTGGCTTTACTTGGCGGCTTTTTGGGCTTGGGTCAGCCAGTATTTAGCCTCTTTGTTGTCGGGCATTAGCTCGACAGCCTGTCCGTAGGCCTGCACCGCCAGCGGATAGTTCTTGGTCTCGTAGGCGCTACGGCCTAGCCAGTACCAAGCATCCCCAAAGGTCGGGGCGGCCTGGGTGGCCTGCTGGAACAGGGCCAGGGCCCGGTTTTTGTCATTAGGGAAAGTTGCTACGCCGTCGAGATAGGCTTTGGCCGCGGGAGCGCCATATTTGCTGGCGAGTTGGGCCTGCTTGAGGAAATACTTGTCCCCGGCGGTGGCCCCCGGTGCGCTAGCGATCTGCTGCCAGGAGGCCAAGGCATCGGCAGCTTGGCCGTTCTCGAGCTGGGTCCGGGCCAGCCAGCGCCGCGCCTCGAGCCAGTTGGGGGCAGACTGCACGGCCTGGGCAAACTGGGTTTGCGCCCCGGCCTTGTCCCCGGCATTGTAGGCGTCGTAGCCCATCAAGAAGGCGTGGGCGGCATCGGCGCCATAGGACTGGGCGTTGGCGGTGAGGGTCAAAAAGTATTTGTTGGCGTCGGTGGGCTTGATCTGATTGGCCCTTTGGTAGTACTGCCGCGCGGCGGCGAAATCGCCTTGCTCGAGGGCGATTCGGCCCAGCCACTCCTGCGGCGCGGGGTCTTGCGGGGTGTACTGTGCTGCGGTCTTGAAGCGGTTTTCGGCCTCGCTCCAGTTCTGCTGTTTGTAGGCGGCGTAGCCTAGGTTCATGTTAACCATAGCGAGCTGCGGCAGCGCGGCGGGGTCGGGGTTTCCGCCCTTGAGCTCGACATATTTGTTCCAGGCCTGGTCGGCCTTCGACCAGAACTTGGTCTCGGTGTATAGGCCAGCCAGCACCTGCCAAGCCTCAGGCGAGTTGGGGTCGGCTTGGGTGGCCTGCTCGGCCTTGTCAATGGCCTGCTTCCACAGACCAGAATCCGGCGAGGGGGCCACCTTCTGCGTTCTGGCTTGGTTAGCGAGCTGTTGCGCCTCTTGCAATAGGGCCTGGGTCTGGGGTTGCTGGGCGAAGGCCAGGCTGAGCAGTATTAATCCGAACGTCAACAGGTATCTTGGCATGATTAACCTCCACTGGAGCGAGCGACGGCCAAAGCCAAGGTAGCGCCGAACCCTCTCCTCTCGCGTGAGGAGACCCACAGCTTTATGAGAAAAGCCGGGTGGGTTCTTGAGGGAAAGCCGAGGAATGCGGTACACTGCTCGCACTGTGCGGACGGGGAGGCGGTTTTTTAGGTAGCCTGCGGGAGTGACTTCGACTCTCGTGGGCGGCCCTTGTGCCGCCCAACTTTTTGACTGGGGGGACCATGGATACCGATGCAGCGATACAAGAAATCAGCGAGGCAACGACTACGGAGGCTTTGCAGGGTCTCAAGGTCAAATATTTGGGCAAAAACGGCCTGCTCACCGCCGAGATGAAAACCCTAGGTAAGCTCTCGCCGGAAGAACGCAAGGAGCGGGGTCGGGTCCTGAACGAAATAAAAGGACGGTTAGAGAAGGCCCTTGAGGAGCGGGAAAAAGAACTCGAGGCCCAGGCTTTGCAGGAGCAGTTGGGGCGCGAATCCATAGATGTTTCGCTGCCCGGCCTCGCCTTCCCGGCGGGGGGGCTCCACCTCATCAGCCAGATCGAAAACGAGCTGTTGGACATCTTCCGCCGGATGGGTCATAGCGTGGTGCAGGGGCCGGAGGCCGAGAGTGAGTTCTTCAACTTCGACGCGGTGAACATGCCCGGTTGGCACCCCGCCAGAGACATGCAGGACACCTTCTGGCTCAAAGACTCCGACGCCTTCGACGTGATCGGGCCGGAAGGGAAACGGGTCAACGAGCTGGGCGGCTTGCTGATGCGCACCCACACCTCACCGATGCAGGTGCGCTACATGATCTCACACGCCCCGCCCTTCAAGATCGTGGTGCCAGGGCGGGTTTTCCGCTACGAGCAGACCGACGCTTCTCACGAGGCGATGTTTTACCAGCTCGAGGGCCTGGTGGTGGGCTCTGGCATCGCTATGAGCGACCTGAAAGGCGCGATTCTCGAGCTGGCACGGGGACTCTTCGGCTCCGAGGCCAAAGTTCGCTTCCACCCCACGTATTTCCCCTTCGTGGAGCCCGGAGCCCAGTTCGGGATGTGGTGGGCCGAGCGGGAGCGGTGGCTCGAGCTAGGTGGGAGCGGGATGGTGCATCCCAACGTGTTCAAAATGGTGGATGATTACCGTGAACGGATGGGCTTCCCCCGCGTCTACGAGGGTATGACCGGCTGGGCCTTTGGCTTCGGCCTCGAGCGCTTGGCGCTGCTGCGCTACGGCATCCCCGATATCCGCTACTTCTACCAGCAGAACCGGCTTTCCTTCTTAAGGCAGTTCAAGAATGGCTGATGGCTTACGGCCGATAGCTAAAAATTTTTTTGCTATCCGCGAGGTTTGTATGAGCGATGTCGAATGCAGTTTTTGCCAGATTTTAGAGGGGCGTCTCGAGGCGCAAATCGTCTACCAGGACGAGCGAACCTTGGCCTTCATGGACACCAGCCCCGTCCAGACCAGGCATGCCCTGGTGATCCCGCGCGTCTGCCAGCCGGATTTCTACAAGCTGGCGGAAGCCGACTACCAGGCCACCATGCACACCGCCCGCAAGGTGGCTCAAGTCCTGCAAACCCTACCTAACCCGCGCAAGGTGGGGGCGGCGATTCAGGGGTTCGAGACCCCGCACACCCATGTTCACCTGATCCCCATGAACACCCCCGACGACCTGTGCGCCAAGCCCCAGCCAGAGAAGACCCAAGCGGAACTCGCCCCCATCGCGGAAAGGCTGCGTTCCGCGCTGCAAGGAGGCTAGGATGCGGATTGTTTACAGTTGGCTCAAGGAGTTCCTGCCCGATGCCCCCAGTCCAGAGCGCCTCGAGGAGCTGCTGATAGACCTAGGCCTGGAGACTGAGGCCATAGACCATCTGCCCGCGCCCCACGGCAGAATCGTCTTCGCCAAGGTCCTGGCCGTCGAGCCGATTCCCGGCAAAGAAGTCCGGCGCGTCGCGCTGGACATTGGGCGTGAGGTGCAGGTGGTCTCGGGCGCGCCCAATGCTCGCGTGGGGATGGGTGTGGCGCTGGCGATGCCCGGCGCGATTTTGCCGAATGGGACCGAACTTTCGGTGCGGACCATCGCGGGACTGGAGTCCTACGGTATGGCGGTGTCGCCACGAGAACTCGCCGTCGGGGACTATGCGGCTGGCCTGATGGAACTGCCCGAAAACGGCTTGCCGCCCGGAACCCCGCTGGCCGAAGCCTGGCCCGAAGAAACCGTCATAGACGTTGATATCACCCCCAACCGCCCTGACGTGCTGTCGGTGTACGGCACCGCCCGCGACTTGGCCGCCCTTGGCATGACCCTCGTCCACCCCGACCCTAAGCCGAAAACCGTAAAGCTAGATTTGCCCTTCCAGGTCTGGCTCGAGGACACCCAAGGCTGTGACCGCTTCACCCTCTCATACGCGCGAAATATCAGGAATGGTCTTTCCTCACTGGGGGTGCAGCGCCGACTGTATGCGGCGGGGATGCGTCCGATTAGTGCCGTGGTGGACGCGACCAACTATGTGATGCTAGAACTCGGCAATCCCCTCCACGCCTACGACGCCCGGCGCATCGGCAAGGGTTTACTCGTCCGCCGCGCTAAAAACGGCGAGCGGCTGGTCACGCTGGACGGTGTGGAGCGCGAGTTCGACCCTCGAGACCTGCTCATCACCGTGAAGGACGGTGATAATTCCATCCCCGAGGGCATCGCGGGGGTGATGGGCGGCTCGCATGGGGAAGTGCGCGAGGACACCACCGAAGTGGTGCTCGAGGTAGCCCACTTCGACCCGGTTTCGGTGCGCGGAACGGCGAAACGGCAGTCGCTCAAAACCGAGGCCTCCTACCGCTTCGAGCGCGGGGTGGACCCCGACGGGCAGGTGCGGGCCGCGCTGCGCTTCATGGAACTCGTGCAGGACTGGACCGGCGCCGAAGTCGCCGCGGACCGCATTGACCTCAACCACACCAGGCCGCCCCAACCGATTGCCTTCCGGCCCAGTTATACCGACCGGCTCATTGGGGCGCGTTTTCCCGTGGGTGAGCAGTTGGAGGTGTTGAACCGGCTGGGGTTCCGGGTCGAGGGCCAGGCCGAACCCTATCAGGTCACGCCGCCGACCTACCGCATGGACATGGCGATTGAGGAGGATTTGGTCGAGGAGGTGGCGCGGGTCATCGGCTACGACAAGATTCCGGTCACGCTGCCGACCTTCTTCCCGGCCCCCGATAACGTTGGCGTGGATGAGCCTTATCGCGCTAAGGAGCGGCTGAAAACCGTCCTGAGCGGGCTAGGCTTCCAGGAGGTAGTGAACTACTCCTGGACCAGCCCCGAGGAACTGGCGAAATACCGCGCCCCAGCGCCCACCGTGGCCTTCGCCAATCCGCAGGCTTCGGACCGGACCCATCTGCGCACCGCCCTATATCCGGGCCTGCTGCACACCTTGGGGCTCAACCTCTCCCAAGGCGAGGCCGGGCCGTTCCTGCTGTTCGAGGTCGGCAACGTCTTCAACCGGACCGAGACCACCCGGCTCGCGCTGCTGCTGTGCGGTGAGACCGTGCCGGGGCGGTGGCAGCCGGGTCTGGGCGGGGGTTTCTACGCGCTCAAAGGGCTGCTCGAGGCCGCCGCTCTGCGACTGGGCGCAGACCTCAGTGTCATCCCTCCGGTTCTGACCGAAGAAACTGGGTTCGCCCACCTGCACCCTGGGATTTCGGGCGGTGTGGTCTGGAACGGGCAAACCGTCGGCAGCATCGGGCAACTCCACCCCGCCATCGCGGCCCAGGCCGAGTTGCCCACGAGCTATCTGGTGGAACTCGAGCTGCCCCTGCCCGAAACCCAAACCCGCTTCAAGGACGTGGCGAAATTCCCCGCCGCGCTGCGCGATTTGGCGGTAGTGGTGCCGGAAGACGTGATCTACGCCGAGGTCGAAGGGTTGATTCGGATGTATGGCGGAGAGCGGCTCGAGCGCCTGGAAATCTTCGACGTGTACCGTGGAACCCCCCTCAAGGACGGCGAAAAAAGCATGGCCTTCCACCTCACCTTCCGCCACCCCGAGCGCACCCTCACCGACGGCGAAACCGACGGCT
Source organism: Meiothermus sp. (assembly GCA_040290005.1). Lineage (GTDB taxonomy): Bacteria > Deinococcota > Deinococci > Deinococcales > Thermaceae > Meiothermus. The sequence continues at coordinate 2,213 of PSMF01000027.1, read as the reverse complement.
TCATGGCGAACGTGATTCGGGCCGTCGAGAGCGCGGGGTACGCCATCCGCAAGTAGGGACGACGCGCGTCGTCCCTACGCCCCAAGATGTGGATTTGGATATTTTCGCGTCCCAGACACCCCAAGAAAAGCCCGGGCGTTATACCCTGTATCACCGTTCGGGACATCTCGTCAGCATCAAGAAAATTGGCCTCGAGGCCCAGCGCACCGAACTCCCTCAACCGCAAACCGCCATCTGGGCCGTGCCGGGGATACGAGAAATGCGGATTCTGTACGACCCACACGGCAAACCCGCAGAACTAAAGGCGGAAGCAGAGGCGTTTGATTGGGCAGGGCTCGAGCAAGCTGCCAACGCCTTTGTGAGCTACAGTTTTCATGGCTACACCGAGGAAGTGTACAAGCTGCTGGGCGGGTTAGAGGTGGGTGATCGGTCTAAAGTCACGTATGCCACGCTGGGTCTGGGCTTAGGACTCGCCGAGACGATGGCCGTCCACAAACGCCTCCTGATCGAGAGCGAAAACCGCTATTTCGACCTGCTATACGCGGCGATGGGCCAAGAATCCCCTTGGAGCCGGGCGCACCGGCTGGCGGTGGGGTGGGAGGCTGGGGCCTCCCAGCGGCGGGGCGTCGCGGCCTTGCAGCTTTACTGGGAGAGCTTTCTCGAGCTACAAAGCGTGATCGTGGGAGAACACCTCGAGGTCATCCAGCCTGCCCTGCGCCGCGTCCAGGAGTCGGGGTATTTGGCGGGGGTCTAGGGTCAAATCTGCGTCCGGTTCTAAGGTGGCGTGGGTATACTCAGAGGCGATGCTGAGTTGGCTAGACCTGATAGCCCTGCTGGTTTTTGCGACGGCGATTGCGTTGGGGATTCGCCAGGGGGTGCCGTTTGTCCTGGCGGTAGTTCCGGCCTTGGTGCTTTACGTGCTGCTGGCGCCGCTTTTCCCGGCGATGGTGTTGCCGGTGCTGGCCTTGGCCTTGGGTATCGGTATGGCGAGCTTAACCCACTACATCCCGCTGCCCCGGCTTTCCCCGCCCCTCGAGGCTGTTCTGGGCGGGGTCGGCGGGTTTCTCTGGGGGACTTTCCTGGCGCTGACCATATGGGTCAGCTTCCCCAGCGAATACGTGGCCTCCTCAGGGATTCAGCGCTACCCTTCCGAGCAGCTCCAGGTGACCATCCGCGACGGGATCATCAACAGCCCCTTTGCCCGTCCACTGTTTAGCTGGGCCTCGGAGAGTCCCATCCTCAAAGCTGCGCTGTTGCCGCATGAAAAGTAAAAATGCGGATAGCTTATAGCTGAGAGCCGATAGCCAAAAACAAGTTCACGTTTGGGACGGTGAAGTTAAGGGCTCGAGAATTCCCGTGCTGGACGGGAGGTCTTAGCCATCTCTATCGGCTATCACCCTATTTTCTCCCGAAATCCGCCGGGTTTTCCCCCCAGCTTTCGGTCTGCCACTTGAGCAGGCGGTTGGGATAGGTATTTTCCTTTAGCCAGCCCTCGGCCTTAGTGATCAGCGCGAATAGTTCGGTATTTTGCTCGTCGGGGACTAGATTGGTTCTGGCTTTCTTGGCCGCGACCCAGTTCAGCGCGTTGACTGAATCTGAATAGATGGGCCAGGAGAGCCGCCACTCCCGGCACAACATCAGCGCCTCGACGATCGCCAGAAACTCGCCCACGTTGTTGGTCCCCTGCGGATAAGGCCCCCGGTGAAACACCTCGCGCCCCGACTCCACTTCCACACACCGGTATTCCAGCAACCCCGGATTTCCGCCGCAGGCCGCGTCCACCGCGAGGCTCGGAATCAGCGGCGGTGGAACGTTCAGCAGCCGCGACTGGGCGGCCTTTTTGCCCTTGTATTCTTCGTAGGCCCTGGCGAGAGCCGTCTCGGCTTCAGGCTGGCTGTCAAAGGCTTTGTACTCGGCCCCCGGGAAGCCGTTCACCTGGGCCGAAACCTCGCCCCAGCTCGAGAACACGCCGGTTTTGCGGCCCTTCCAGACCACGTAATACTTTTGCCGCTTCGCCATCCAAGGGGGCAGTCTACCAGGGCTGAGGGGAAAAGCGAGAGGGGTGTGACCCGTGCTGGGGCGGTTGGAGTAACGCGGGTGGGCTCGAGCTGAGGTTGGCTTTCATAGAATTTCGTGGTCTCTACGCCAGAATCCCCCCATCGGTCAAGGTTTATGGTTGAAGCATCTGGCCTATGGCGACCTCGCACGGCCCC
>PSMF01000220.1:0-3087 GCA_040290005.1 Meiothermus sp. | reverse complement strand
TTGCGGTGTTTGAGGAGTAGGTTGCAGATTTTGCGGAGCTTGCTGAGCGAATACTAGCAGAGAGCAGAGAGCCAACAGCAGAGCGCCAAAGACTTTTAGCCCAAAAGAGGGGAACGCTTCGCGTCTTCTGCCCTCTGCCCAAAGGAGGGGAACGCTTCGCGTCTTCTGCCCTCTGCCTTTCATGGCGCGAATTTTACCCTTGAGGCTCAACTACCCGCCTTCTTGAAATCCTGCTCGGGCAGCTTGAAGGGCTGGTTGTAGAGCTGCACCCGCTTATTATTGGTGTTCTGCTTGAGCGTACCGCTGCTGAGGGTGGCGTTATCCTTCTTGTTCACGCTCTTGGCCGGAATCCCCTTGGCCCGGTCACCCAGGATGATCGCCTCACCGGTGTTGTCGTCGTAGTATAGGCTGGCCCCGGTGGTGGTGATGTCCCCGTCAATCAGGGTCACGCCGCCCGTGGCAATGAGGCGCTTGGCATCGGTCAGACTGCGTACTTCCTTGCCTTGGATAATCAGGTCACCGTTGTCGCGCTTGCGGGTCAGGACCACCTGGTTGTCGTCGTTGAAAATCGCCAGGGCGCGGTCTTCCTCGTAGTAAACCGTCTGAGATTTCCCTTCCTGACGGCCATTCTTCAAGATCACCCCGCCCTCGCTGGTGGAGATGTTGGTGTCCACCTCGAAGGTCATACGTGGGGCTGTCACGTCTACGGGATCGTTCTTGGGGTCTTTGGGGTCCTGGTGCATCTTGGCCCCGCCGTCCAGCACGCCCTTACCCGTAGCCTCGGAGTAGGTCAGCTTGGGGCCGGTAGCGGTCATCCGGTCGCGCTTGACGGTGACGCTGTTCTCGAAGGTGGCGACCCTGGACCCCTCCGCCGCCTGCATGGTCTTGCCCTGTGGCGCAGTGAGGGTGGCTTTGAGCGCCACAATCTGCAGGTCCTTGACCTTGCCCACCAGCGAGCCGACCTTGGTGGCCTCGTAGACCCAGGGACCGTTGGATAAGTCCCCCGAGCGCTTGGCCGAGGAGTCCGGGCTCTCGATGGTGATAACCCGTTCCTTGGTCGCCGCCGCGAGCGCGACGGCACAGAATAGGAGTAGGGCGATACGCTTCACTGAGTTCCTCCTTCGATAAGGCAGGGTTTGGGTTCCCCGCCGGTGGTAAAGGTTTCCTTGCGCACATTCCAACTGGGGTTTTTGATGCCAAAGTCGCTGGCGAAGTTCACCCCGTCCACACTGATGGTAGGCGACTTAATCAGCACCGAGGGGGCTTTGAACCCCTCGCGCTGGTCAATGTTCACCGGAGCCTGCCCCTCAGCGCCGAGCTGGACGTTGTAGCAGCCCTTGAGAATCTCGACCTTGGCGTAGGGCACGCGCAGATTGTCCTGCCGGTCAATGGTCACGGTGGGGGCGAACAGGCGCAGGTCGAGGGTGTTCTCCACGTAGCGCTTCCCAGTTTGCAAACCACTGACCTTGGCTTCGCGGGTTCCAGGGTCTTGCTCGACCTGGGCGGCAGCAAACTCCCACCTCGCCTTGGGGTCTTGCTCGGGGTAGAGCGTGAGGCGGACATTCTCGAGCCTCACTCCCTTGGGCGGGGTGGGTGCTGGGGGCACGGGCCGCGTGACCAGGAACACCGAAAGCGCGACGATAACGGCGAGAGCTAGGAGTGCGGTGCGAACCACAGTCTGAAGAGTAGGATTTTCGGCGCTTAGAAGCGTGAAGCAGGCTGCAATGTGGACGAAGGCCAGTCGGGAACGGATTTCTATCAGGATTAGCCTACACCAAACGAGCTCCTAAAGCGGTGCTTTTTACCTTGGACTAACGCTCTCATAATCTGGACAATCCGCGATCAGCCGATGCCCTCGACGATAGCTTACGTTCTGGGCGTAGTTTTCTGACCCACAATTGTTCTGTTCCTGAGTGAACGTGCTAAAAGCGGAGTTTGGGCCAAAAGCTCGTCGCTGTGGCTCCATGCTCTGCGCCTACCTCAAGAAAGCACGTCCCGCGTGGTCCCCCGCGTCCGGTAGTTCACCCAGTTTTTCCGCAGCCGCAGGGCCTTCGTCACCACCCCGTACATCGGCGAGAGGGCCAAGTCGTAGGCCGGGAAGCGCACCCGCCGCCCGCCAAAACCTTCTTTGAACTTATCAATCCCCGCCGCGTGGCTGCCCTCACTCAGACGCGGCACGCCCCACAGGTCGTAGATACGGCAGCCGTTCTGCAAGCCCCAGTTGATGGCACCCCAGTGCATTCCGTTGGGCGCTTTGGCGTTGGAGTTCTCCTTGCTGCTGCCGCCGTATAGATAATCCACCTTTCCGCCGAAGGCTACGAACAGCCCGGCGGCGAGGGGTTGGCCCTCGAGCCGCGCAATCGAGATGAACGCCTTGCCCTCCGGCTGGTTCATCTCGCGCAGGACGGTTTGATAGTAGGTTTTGGAGTGCTGCAAGAGCTTGGCCCGCTGGTTGGTCTCCTCGAACAATGTCCAGAACTGCTCGAACGCCTCCTCGCCTTCAATCGTCGTCACCACGCGCTTCTCGGCCAGTTTGGTGTTGCGCCTATGCATGTTGTCCATCGCGCCCAGCAGTCCCTCACGGCCTAAAGTGAGGTCGAGCCAGACCGTGTACTCGGGCTGAATCGTTTCTTCTATCGTCATACCGGGAAACTCAGGGGGCGGAGCTTCCGCGTCCAGACCGGCTTCGGGCTCGAGCTTCAAATACACCGCCCCTCCAGATTGGGCTTTCAAGGCCTCGGCGACGCGCGGAAGGTCGGACAGGTCGCGCAGGGCGGGGCCTCTGCTGGCGTAGAGCATCGAAACCGGCCCGGCCAAGCGGCGCCGGAAAAGCTGAGCCGCAGCAACTAAGGTTTCGCCGTCCAGGTTAGCGGCATCGCTGCTACGCCCTGTGGGCGCGCCCTCGTAGAGCGCGATTCGCTCGGGTTCCCAGCCGGAAAGCCGCTTGACCTCGCCCCAGCCCCACGACTGCAAGGCGCTGGTAATGGGCAGGCTCGAGGCCAGCCGGTTCCAGAGGGCGGGCTCGGAGATGGTTTGCAGGCGCAACACGGTTCATCATTATGCCGCATCAAGCGTCGTATGTCTTAG
>PSMF01000219.1:0-3096 GCA_040290005.1 Meiothermus sp. | reverse complement strand
CTTTGGCTTGCCTCAAGTTACCCCAGGTACTGCTTCGCCAGGTTGATGGGGGTGGCGAAGCCGATGCCCTCCGATTGCGGCTGCCTGCTCATCAGGCTGGTAGAGTAGATGGTGGTGTTGATGCCGATGACCTGCCAGGTGCTGTTCAGGAGCGGCCCGCCGCAGTTGCCAGGGTTGATGACGGCATTGCTCTGGAGCGGGGTTGGAACCCTAGCATCCACCGCGCTGGGGTTCTGCCGCACCGCCGAGATGACCCCGGTGCTGACGCTTGACTCCAGTCCAAAGGGCTTTGCTGATAGCGATGGTTTTCTCGCCCACCAGCATGGCTCACGAGTCGCCCAGGAGGAGCGGCTTGAGCAGGCCGGAAGGGGTTTACACCTGGATCACTGCCAGGTCAAGCAGGGCAGCCTTATGCTGGGCAAGCAGGACTCCATCCTAACCAAATAACCCCGTGGTGCAGGAGGCGGACCAGATCACGGTGCGGTTTGAGAGCGACCCCAAGAGCTATCTGGCCAAGGTGCGGGGAGAAGCCTGAACCCATACCCTCCTGGGGCCAGGGTTGTAAGGAAGGGCGCGAGGGGCTGGAACCCTTGGGACAGGTTGACCGGGGGGTGGGTTGGAGCACACCGAGACGTACGCCACGCTGCTGCTGACCCACTGCATGGCCTCCACGGCGTTGTGCTCGTCGGGTTGTAGGCTCAGCAATTGGGGTCCGGCCATGGCTCAGGCCGAGCCACAAGGCTGACCCCGAAAGCGCTGCCACCGCTATCGCAGAACTTTTGAGGATTTAAGGGGCGTTCCTAAGTATACGACCTGAGCTCTACAAAGTCGCGGTAGCTTATTTCAAAGTAGAAGGCCATTACAACGCAGGCGGCCCGTTGGGGAAAGGTGTACTTCTTGGGACTGTTGCAGTGGCTGTACCTGGGAAAGGCCGTTTTAGTCTGGAGGTAGACAACCCGCGTAACCTGCAGGTGCAGGCTCTCCCGTGGCTTAGAGGAGCGCTTCTTACCTAATTGGGCTCCATTATCGCAAACCTTGCAACAGAGCAGCCTAATGTCTTCAAATGGGCGAAGCCGCCAGGCTCTACCTACTGAAACACGTCCAGCCCGGCGGTTAGGGCGAGCTTGACCTGCGGGCCAGCAGCGGGGAACAGCACATGGAACTCCAGCTCGAGCGGCAGCCCGGCTTGGGAGGGTGGCAGTATCTCGCGGCCCAGATAGAAGTCCAGGCCCAAAGTAGGGTTCCCGGCGTTGAAGGCCGAGCCTGGCAGGTAGACCAACCCGGTTCCCAGGTAGTTCTGCGCGGCCCACTGGGTGGTAGTGAGGGTGAGGGCAGTAACCCCCTGGAAGAACTCCAGCCCTAAGCTCACGTTGCCGCCGGAGAGCAGCTTGCCCACGAAGCCGCCTACCAGGGAGAGGACATCGCCGCTGCCGGAGCCGGTCTGAGGCAAGTCGGGCGGGGTGAAGGCGCTCTGTGGGGTGAGGCGCACCCCGAACTCCACCCCGCCGCTCAAACCCGCCCCGAGCACTCCGTACCCGGCCCGCAGGCCCAGGTAGGGCGGGGCCACATTGACCATGGTGTGGGCTGATAGCGAGCCGCTCCCGCTCAGGCCAAGGACATCGGCCTCGACCGTGGCCTGACCGGGGGATAGCGCGGTGACCTGTCCCTCAGAGTCCACCCCTACCACCGAGGGATTGGTGGACTGGAACAACAGGCGGGCCTTGGGGATAGGGGTTCCCGAGGCAGAGAGCACCAGGGCCTGAAGCGGGCGGGTGGCCCCCACCGGCAAGTTGAGGTTGCTTGGCTGAAGCACTATCTGGGCCGCCACCTGGGGCTGGAGGTCGCCTAGGCTGTGCGGAAAAAGCTGGGCCAGCAGCCGCTTCGCCAGCGCCTCAGGGTCGTAGGGGCTGCCGGTGGTGAGTACTGCCACCCGCACCACCTGGATGCTACCCTCCACTGCTTGGTAGCGGTAAGCCGTGATCACTAGGTTGCCCGAAAGCGGGGTCAGGCTGCCGCCGATTACCGCTTCGATTCCCCCGGCCAGGCGTTGCGCGGCGGCCCTCAAGGCTGGAACCGTCGGAACCGGCTCCACTTCCACCTGGGAAACCCCCTGGCGCTGAAGCACCGCGTAGAGGATCTGTGGCAGTAGGTTGGAGAGGATCAGGGCATCCTGGGGTGCGCCGTCCGGGGCAGTGAAGCCCTGCACGACCACCGAGGCGGGCAACGGCTGGGCCAGCCCCAGCCCCCCGAGGCAGAGGCCTGCAAGTATCCCACAAAGAACTTTCATAAAGCCTAGCGCAGCAGCGCGAAGGCCAGTAGCCCTGCTGCGATGCAGTAATAGGCGAAGGGGTTGAGTTTGCCTACGTGGAAGTAGCGCACCAAAAAGGCCGTGGAGAAATACGCGGCGATGCCGGTGAGCACCCCGCCCAGCAGCGCTTGGTCAAGGTGAGCGTGGTTGTGCAGCAGCTTGGGCACTTCCAGCAAGGCCGCTGCCAAGATGATCGGGGTTGCCAGCAGGAAGGCGAACCGGGCGGCGGCCTCGTGTGAGAGCCCCACCGCCAACCCGGCGGTCATGGTTAGGCCGGAGCGCGAGAGCCCCGGGATCAGGGCTCCTATCTGGGCGATGCCCACCAGCACGGCCTGACCAAAGCTAAGGGCGCTCATCCGCCCCAGCTCCGAACCCGCCGCCCGCCTGCGCAAGAGTTCACCTACCAGCAAAATCAAGCCGTTGACCATCAGCGCCCCGGCTACCAGCTTAGGGTCGCGGAACAGTCGGTCGAAGGTGTTGCGGAAAATCAGGCCAATTAAGCCTGCGGGCACAGTAGCTGCAATCAGCAGCCAAGCTACCCGCCCCGGTTGGGTCTGCTGGCCCCGCAGCCAGGCGAAGAAACCGCCGATCAGCTCGAGCCAGTCCCGCCAAAAGTAGATCACCAGGGCCACTGCGGTGCCCAGGTGCAGCATCACCAGGAAGGGCAGCAGTTCAGGGGCTTTCTGGTCTAGGGGCCAGCCCAGCAGGGCTGGGAGCAGGAGGGTGTGGCCCAGGCTGCTCACCGGAAACTGTTCAGTCACACCCTGGAGCAGCGCCAGTACGACGAG
>PSMF01000218.1:0-3219 GCA_040290005.1 Meiothermus sp. | reverse complement strand
CTTAGACAGATCGAGGGCACGGACCACTTCCAACAATGAGCCTCGGGCCTGGTATAAAAAGCGCACAAATCCTTGTCCCGCATCTTTTGCCCTCGGCAATGTTAGGCATGACCGAAGTCGCCGCCCTTTTGAACTGACTCCAGAGGCCGTACTGCTCATGGCTGGAAACTGGGTAACCACGGTATACACCATCTTGGCAAGCTGCTTAGAGAGGTGATGCACCTCCAAATCCTCAAACCTTAACCCCTGACATCTTTATTCCTTCACCCCGCCCGCGGTGTACCCGGAGACGAAGTAGCGCTGGAACCCGTAGAAGATCGCCAGAATCGGGATCGAGCCCAGCACACTGGCCGCGGCAAACAGACCCCATTTGGTCTGGAACTGGCCCAGGGTGAAGTTCCGCAACCCCATCCCCACCGTCCAGCTTTGGGTGCCGGTGAGGAGCAGGTTCGCCAGGATGAACTCGGAGTAGGTGCCCACGAACTGCAAGAGGAAGATGAACACGAACATCGGGGCCGAAAGCGGCAACAGGACGCGGATGAAGGCCTGCCACTTGGTCGCCCCATCAATCAGCGCGGCCTCTTCTAAGCTCTTGGAGATGCTCTCCAAAAAGCCCTTGTACACCCAGGTCCCGAAGCTGATGATGCCCCCGGAGTAGGCCAGCACTAAGCCGGTGAAGGTGCTCAGCAGCCCCAGGTTGGACATCAGCGAGTAGATCGCCACTAGGCCAAGGAAGCCGGGGAACATCTGGATGAAGATAAACACCAGCAGCATGGTGTAGCGCCCGGAGAAGTTAAAACGGGCAAAGGCGTAGCCCGCCGTCGCGGTGAGCGCCACCGCCAAGAACCCCGTCACACCCGAGACCAGAAGGGTATTGCGAATCCACAAGATGAACTTGGCCTCGGTATTGGGGGAGGTGAACTGGGCGGGGGAGAGGAAGAAGATCAGCCCGAAGGTCAGGACGGTAAAAGCGATCAGCAGGCGGTTTTGGGTGGTCGCCAGGGGGCTGCCCTCTTGGCTGTCGCCGGTGGTCCGGCGGTAGGCGGCCAGGCCCAGGGTGCCGACCAGGCTGAGCAGCGCTAAGGCCAGCAGCACCCACTGGTAGGTGTAAATCACCACCCCGTCAAAGAGCTTGGCGTAGTTTTCAAAGTTCCCCTGCGAGAAGTCGGGGATCACCCGGCTGCGCACCAGTAGGTTGTCGCTCTGGGGCGGGGCCAGGCGGTAGAGGCTGTTGTTGGGGTCGAAGCTGGCCGCCAGGATTTGCAGCACCGGGTACAGCGCCAGGATCAGCACGATCCAGATGAACAGGTGGGTTACGCCTTGAGCAAACAGCGGCCAGGGGCTTCTGCGCCGTCCGCTGCGGCTGTTGCTTAGGGAGGTAAAGACCAGGCTATAGGCCAGGATCAGGCCCACCAGCAGCAGGATTCCGCCCAGCACCCAGACCCAGCCGTTTTCGATGCGGATGAAGCCAAAGGGTACTTGCTGCTGTACCCGCCTGAAGAGGCCGGGCAGGTAGAAGAACAGCAGCCACACCACCACCGCCGCGCCCAGAATCCAGTAGATGAGGCTCGAGAGCTGCTCGCCCAGCGTACGTCTGGCTTGTGGAGAAGGCTGCTGGGGTTGACGCAGGTCCCCGGTCCCCCGTTCAGGAGCGGCCATCTTACCTCACCTCCTTGAGTGCTCCGGTCAGGCGGAAGTTCACCAGGCTGATCAGCACGGTGATAAAGAAGAGGATTACCGCGATGGCCCCGCCCAAGCCGTAGGCCTGACCGCCCTCACTCTGAAACGCGGTCTTAAACGCCCAGGAGATCAGGATATCCACCGCCTGCGCGGTCGAAGGTCGGCCCTCGACGGCGGGCTGCGGATAAATCGCCAGATAAATCAGCCCGAAGTTGTTGAAGTTGAAGGCGAAGGAGGAGAGCAGCAAGGGGGTGAAGGAGGGGCGTAGCAGCGGCAGGGTGATGCCGGTGAGGGTGCGCCAGCCGGAGGCCCCGTCAATCTTGGCGGCCTCGTACACGTCCTCGGGGATGGTGGTGAGGGTAGAGAGGGTAGCGATCATCCAGTAAGGGAAGGCCTGCCACACTCCGATCAGGATCACCGCGACCTTGGCCCACTCGGGATCGGTGGTCCAGGGGATGGGATACGAGCCCAAAAGCCCCAGAAAGCGGTTCACCGCGCCAAAGTTCACGTTGAGCAAGGCTCCCCAGACCTGGAAGCTGATCACGATGGGCACCGCCCAGGAGATGATCAGCACGGTGCGGTAAAAACCTCGCAGCCGGAGCTGTTTGTTGTTGAGCAGCAGTCCCAGAATCAGGCCGATCAGGGCGCTCAGGAGCACGATTCCCAGGGCGAAAACCACGTTCCAGACGAAGATGGGGAAGAGGATGCTGCTGGCCCTGGAGAAAATATATTGATAGTTCGCCAGCCCGATAAAGCCGTAAGAGTTGATGCGGTATGCTAGGGTGGGGGTAAAAGGGGGCGGGGCGCTGAGGGTGATGCTGCTCCCCTCGACTTTACCGACCGTGACGGTGGCCCGCTGGGTCTCGGTGGTGAGCTCGAGCTTTTCCCCCGCACAATCCGGGTTGGCGCAGCGCAAGCTCTCTGCGGCGTTCCCCTGTGCGACCAAGGTGTTCCCCTCGACCCGCACGATAGCTGTCTCAGACGAGCGGTCCGGCTTGCCGTTCTTGAGGCCGGTGTAGTCGGTGAAGCCAAAGTATATGGTGAGCAGGATGGGATAAAGGGTAAAGGCCAATAGAAAGCTGGTGGCGGGCAGCAGGTAGTACCAGTCGGTGATAAAGGGGTATCGGCGGGCGATCAGGATCAGCAGGGGGATCAGCACCAGCGCCGCGATGATCAAAATCAAATACCCCGGATAGGGGCTATCTATGGGTCGGGGCACCGCGGCCACCAGCAGGCGGTAGACCAGGTAGCCTAACCCCAGCGACAAGAGCAGAGCCCCACCCAGCAAACCGATGGAAAGTAGAAAACCCCTAGCCCCTTCGGGAGAACGATACATAGGTTAGCTCCTTTTTATTGGACTCATACTAAAGCACGGCGGGGGCAAAAGCGTTAGGTGGGAGGCGTTTTCCATGCAAGGGAAGGCCAGAAACTGTGACGGGTGGAAGGAGGCGGCTTGAAACCTCAAACTCGCGTTTCAAACATGAACCTGCGGGATGTAGGTACGAGAGTGAAGGGCCGCGAGGCCCCCGGCTAGGAGAA
>PSMF01000217.1:0-3236 GCA_040290005.1 Meiothermus sp. | reverse complement strand
CGCCGCGATGAGCAGGGCCACCGCGAGCATGGGGACCAGGTTGGGCGAGAGGCGGGAGAGCACAGGGCCTTATTTCACCCCGCTGGGGATGGCGCTGACGAAGCCGGCGAGCGAGGCGCTGTCGAGCAGGCCGGCGGCCTGGAGCTGCTGGGCCATCTTCTGCAGCTTGGCGGTGTTGACGTAGCCGAGCCCGTTCTTCTGGGTGTCGGGCGTGACCATGATCTTCCTGATCTGCTCGAGGCCCGCGAGCTCGAAGGGGATGTCGAGGTTGGGGTTGTACTTGGCCAGGATCTTCCCGGCCTCCTGCGGGTTGTCGAGCGCGTAGCGGAAGCCCTTGTAGCGGGCCTGCACGAACTTCCTGACCTCGCCCGGGTACTTCTTGAGCACCTCCTCGGTGGTGAAGAGCGCGTTCTCCGGCCAGTCCACGCCGAAGTCCTTGTAGCTGTAGACGTAGTACTTCTCCTTGGCCTGCTTCTCGGCCACCATGACCTCGTTGTAGATCATGGCCGAGGCGAAGGGGTACTGCTTGGCCAGCCAGCCGCCGAGCGTGGCGGGGTCGCCCTGCTGGTTGACTACCTGGAGCTGCTTCTCCCAACCCTTGCCCACCACGGCCTTGATGGGCTTTTCGTAGCCGATCCAGGTCGCGAAGGTGCCCTTGATGTCGGCAGGCTTGGCGATGGGCTGCCAGGAGAGGATGCGCATGGCCGACTCCTGGAAGTCGGCGGCCACGATCACCAGCGGCAGCTTCTGCTTCTGGCGGGCCTCGAGCAGGTTGTAGGGGTAGTCGATGCCCAGCACCAGCTTGCCCGCCTTACTCTCGGCCATCACCCGGTCGATGGGCGAGAGCCCGGGGCCACCCGGCACTACCGTCACGTCCAGGCCCGCCTCCTTGTAGAAGCCCTTGTCCACGGCCACGGGGTCGCCGATGGACTCGGCGTGGATGAACCACGACTCGATGATGGTGGCCTTGGTCAGGTTGCCTTGAGCCGCTCCCCAAAGCCCCCACACCAGTAGCCCCGATGCCAGCACCGCGAACGCCGTCTTCCTCATGCCAACCTCCTCCTAAAATGAGCCCATAAGCCGCTTCAACCCTTGCGGGTCATCTCGAGGTGCCAGCCCACGAAGCGCCGCTCGAGCGCCGTGAGCACCCCCAGCAAGAGCCAGCCCACCAACGTGCAGAACACCGCCGCCAGGAAGACCCGTGCGGTGTTGCCCACGTAGCGCGAGTCGAGGATCATAAACCCCAAGCCCTGGAAAGCCCCAAACAGCTCGCCCACGATGGCCCCGTTCACCGCCGCCATGGCCGCCCCCTTGAGGCTGGTGAAGATGATGGGCAGCGCGAAGGGCAGCTTTAGGTAGCGCACCCGCTGCACAAAGCTCGCGCTGTAGGAGGTGAGCAATTCCTCCTTGGTCGCGTCGGTGGAGACCATTCCCTTGTGCACGAAGTAGACCAGCGCGAAGAAGGCGTACAGCGCGGCGATCGCCACCTTCGAGCCGATGCCACCCACCCCCAGCCACACCACCACCAGGCTCGCCAGGGCCACGAAGGGGATGGAGTTGAGCGTGGAGACGGCGCGGAAGATGATGTCCTCGAGCCACTCCGGCAGCACGATCAAGAAGAGCGCAGCCAGGTGCGCGACTAACGCGCCCAGCACGAAGCCCAGCACGATCTCTTGGGCGGTGATCCAGGCGTGACCCAGCACCAGGGCCGGGGTCTTGAGGAACTCCTCGAGGATGCGCGAGGGAGCGGGCAAGAGGAAGGGCGAGTTGTACAGCCGCGCCCCTACTTCCCACAGGCTCAGGGCCACCACGGCGAAGACCAGCCAGCGCACGCCTTCGTTCTTCCACAGAGGGGGAGCGTTGCGGGGGGGATGTACGACCCTGGCCATGCCTCACCTCAGGAACCGGACCGCCTCGCCCTGCACGTAGGAGACCTCGGGGCGGGTCTCGGCCACCACCCTGCCGCGCTTGAGCACGTAGCGGCGCATGGGCAGGGTGCGGATGGCGTCGTCCTCGGTGGGGACCGGCCAGACAATGAGGTCGGCGGGGTTGCCTACTGCGACGGCGTGCCCCTCCAGGCCCTCCCCGCCGCGCACCAGCCGGTTGTGCCAGATGGCGGCGGGACGAGAGGTGAGCATGGGGAAAAGCTGCGCGCGGTCCTCGCGCCCCGACATCAGCCCATAGTGCAGCAGCACGAAGGCGGTGTGCAGGGGGTCGCCCTTGCCCATGGGGTACCAGGGGTCCATCACCGAGTCGTGCCCGGCGGCCACGTTGACCCCGGCGGCCAGCAACTCCTTGACCCGCGTGAGGCCGCGCCGGATGGGGTAGTGGTCGAAGCGCCCTTGCAGCACCGCGTTGTCGGGCGGGTTGCAGATGACGTGCAGCCCGGCCCGCCGTACGTTGCCGATGATCTTGTCGGCGTAGGCGTTGTTGTAGGAGTGCATGGCGGTGGTGTGCGAGGCCGCCACCCGGCCCGAGAGCCTCAGGCGCAACGTCTCGGCGGCCATGGTCTCGAGGAAGCGGGAGTGGTCGTCGTCGGTCTCGTCGCAGTGGATGTCCACGGGCAGGCCGGTCTCGTAGGCTAGCGAGAGCGCGAACTTCACGTTCTGCACGCCGTACTCGCGGGTAATCTCGTAGTGTGGGATCCCCCCGATCACATCCGCACCGAGCTCGAGGGCCTGCCGTACCAGGGCGTCGCCGCCCTCGAAGGAGAACATCCCCAACTGCGGGAAGGCCACGATCTGGATGTCGATGAGCCCGGCCACCTCGGCCTTGATCTCCAACAGCGCTTTGAGTGCGGTGAGGTGGGGATCGCACACGTCGATGTGGGTGCGGATGTGGGTGACGCCGTGGGCCACGAACCAGGGCAGCGCCTTGAGCACCCGGCTTCGCACGTCCTCGCGGGTGAGCCGCCCAACCCGCTCTGACCAGATGGCGATGCCCTCCCACAAGGAGCCCGAGCGGTTGGGCCGGGGGTCGCCCTCGGTGAGGATGGCGTCGAGGTGGATGTGGATCTCGTAGAAGCTGGGGCTCACCAGGTTGCCCTCGGCCGAGATCTCCTCCCCCCCGCGCAACCCCGACTCGAGCGCGGCGATGCGCCCGCCCTCGAGGCCGATGTCCACCAGCCCCTCGCGGCCGGCGAGGCGTGCGTCCTTGATGACCAGGTCCATGCCTACTCCTGCACCTCGAAGCCGTGCCCCTTGCGCAGGGCCTCGCGCACCTGGGTGGCGATCTCG
>PSMF01000216.1:0-3244 GCA_040290005.1 Meiothermus sp. | reverse complement strand
GTACCTGAGCTCGAGGAGGATCCCCACACTGCGCTACGGACCGGCATCCCCGAGCATCGCCTGCCAGGGGCAAGGCGGGGCTGGCTGCAACGCTGGCCGACAATTTTCCTCGGAAGAAGGAAGTGTTGGGAATGTTGGGAATTGGATTGAGCAAAAAGAGAGAATTCCCAACACAAGGAGTGCCGTCCAGGACTTGGTTTTTATGGCTTTGTTGGGAATGTTGGGATTGTTGGGAGTTCTGGAGGGGGGGGTCTTGAGTTTTGAACATCGGGACGATATTACATACGGCGGTAACATATTCCTATGTACTGGAACGCAGTCGCCTTCTCGGTTATCGCAGCCCTGGCGCTGCCGGTGGTAGGTCTCATCACGGGCAGGGTGGTGGGAGATTTCTTCCTCCGGGGAGATTTGATCGGGGCCATCGGCGCTGGCTTTGGGGTGCTGGTCTACGCCCTGGCCCTGGCCTCCTCGTACTCGCACCTGCGGCACTACTACAAGGGCTACGAGGCCCAGGGGGTGCGGGCTTCGTGGGCGCTGGCCCTTGCGGTGGAGGTTGCTACCTTTTATATGAGCTTTGGCTATGTGGTGATCCACTCCGCCTGGGCTTTCTGGGGCAGCCTGATCGGGGCCTTCGTGGTGTTCTGGGGCAATCTCTCCAGCATGTATGAGGCGCGGGTAGAAAGGCTGCAAGCGCCCCCCTCTACCCCGTTCGGCGAAAGTACGCCACCGAGGTCTGAGGAGGCCGGGCCATTTCAGGAGATGGAAGCCCTCTACGAGGAACGGGTGAGCGAGGTGCGGCAGGCGGTGCGGGCAATGCGGGTAGCTCAGGACATCCGGCGAGAGCAGGCAGGGGAGCCTGCGCCGACCATTGAGGCCGACACCACCCCCCTCTCCGAGACTGATCGGGAGGTGCTGCGCCTGGCTGCGACGGAGCCGGTTGGCCCCTCGGCCATCGCCCGGGCCCTGGGGATCGCCAAGAGTTCCGCCGGGGATCGCCTCAAGCGGCTGGAGCGTATGGGGCTGCTGGTGAAGCAGGGCTCGAGCTACCGACGCCCCTAGTCGCCCAAGAGCTTCTTCAACAACGTTCTCACCCAGTGCTGAATTGTCGGTTGCGGTTTTGAGGCTTTTGCCCTGAGATCTTCCTCTGTGCAGAGCCGCACCACACCCTTGCGCACCCTGGCGGCCAGCTTTTTCTGGTCCTCCAACACGGTGCTGAAGCGCCCTTTATCCAGAGTGTTGCGGGCTCGGGTAAAGGCCACGTAGGTCAGGTTGGCCTCCTCCGGGTACAGGATCACGCACCTCTGCACGTCGTTCTTTTGAGCCAGCTTCACACCCTTGAAGTCCTCCGCCAGGGCCACCCTGTCCCACTCCCGGCCCTTGGAGCGGTGGGCAGTGGAGACCACCACTTGGGCCTGGTCCTCGGGTACTATACTTTGTTCCAGGGTTCGGCATACCTGGGGAATTCTGTCTGTGTACTCCTCGACCAGCCGCTCGTAGGGACGGTACTGGGCTGCGATGGTGGGGAAGCGCTCGATGAGAGACTTGAGGTGCTCCCAGTTCCTGAAGAGGGAAAACTCGGGGTGACGGGGCTTTTGGCCTTTGTAAAGCCGGTGAGCGGCCTTCAGGGCCTCGGTGAGCTCCCTCACGTCGTTTACCAGGGCCACTTTGCGGCCCTTCTTCAGAAGCCCCAGCACCTCCCTGAGGGCCCCAGCGTTGGTGCGGCTCAGGATAGCAATGGATCCGTCCTGTTTTGGTTTGGGGTTGCCCCGCACCCGGCGGGTCTCCCCCTTGAAGAGGTGCAGCAGTTCGCTGGCCTCATCGGCGATGGCCTCGCTGAAGCGGAAGGACCGGGTGAGGGGGAGTTCGGTGGCCTTGAGGCGGTCCATAGCGTTGACTGCGCCGCGCCAGGCGTAGATCTGCTGGTGAGGGTCGCCCACGAATATGCGCTGGGCTTGCTGGGGCAGCAGGAGGGCCAGCATGGCGGGATTGGCATCCTGGGCCTCGTCGAAGAGGATCACATCATAGGGAAGTTGTGGGCGGGAGAGCTGGTAGAGCTTGAGGTAGATGTCGTGGCTCACCGGGTAGGAAGCAGCCGGGTCGCAAAGCAACTCCCAGGCCCGCTGGGCGATGGGCACCAGGTGGGCGGCGAACTCGTTGAAGCTTTTGCCGCCTTTGGCCTCGGCCTCGAGTCGCAGGATATCGGGGATGTGCTCGGCTGTGACCACGTCAGCCTCGGACTGGGTGAAGCGGTTCACGGTCTCGAGCACCGGGAACATAGCCTCTTCCCGGTCACGGAAGCCCCACTCCTTCAGCTGGTCCAGCTCGGGCAGGTCCGCGGCCAGCAGCCGGCGGGCCTGGAAAAGGCTGTTTTTCAGGCGTCCCTCAAAGAGCCTGCCCGTCTCCTTATACGCGAGGCTGTGGTTGGTCATGGGCTCGGCCAGGTCACCGAATTTCTTCCGGGCTTCATCCGCCAGGGCCTTGCTGAACGTGAGGTAGAGGATGCGCTTTCCCCGCAGCGCTTTGGCGACCTCCACCAGGGTGAAGGTCTTGCCTGCCCCAGCGAAAGCCACCACCTTGAGGTGTTCGCCAGTTTTAGCCGCATCCACCACATCACGTTGTTCTTGTGTAAGCACTTCCGTGCTCCTTTTGTGCCATCGCAAAAGAAACCAGACCTATAGGTGTCCGTAGCACGCGAGCACGCGCTCGAAAAAAGGCGGAACTGAGAATACTATTCTTTCAACACCCATGTTGCGGCTTTTGACATATTTATTACTTCTCCTCAGCCTGGCCCTGGCCCAGGGCTCCCTGGTGGGCCGGGCCAGCGTAGTGGACGGGGACACCCTGGAGATCCAGGGGACGCGGGTCCGCTTGTGGGGTGTGGACGCGGTGGAGAGCAGCCAGACCTGCCTGGATGCCGCCGGGAAGGTCTGGGGGTGCGCTGGCCCTGCGGACGCCGGGCGGCCTTTGCCCTGGCGGACTTCCTGGGGGCTCGCACGGTGAGCTGCACTCGGCGCGACACCGACCGCTACGGGCGGACCGTCGCGGTGTGCAGCGTGGGCGGGGTGGAGATCAACCGGTGGCTGGTGGAGCAGGGCTGGGCCCTGGCCTACGTCCGGTACGGCGGGGACGTCTACCTCGAGGCCCAGCGTCAGGCCCAGGGGGCCCGGCGGGGCATCTGGCAGGGCTCTTTCGTTCCGCCCTGGGAGTACCGCCGCAACCCGGCCAACCCGCCCTCAGCAGGCAG
>PSMF01000026.1:0-33307 GCA_040290005.1 Meiothermus sp. | reverse complement strand
TCGCTCACAAAGCGCTTCTGGGCCTCCGACAGCGCGCGGTAGCGCTGTTCGCTCTCCTTCAAGGCCCGTTCAGCCTGCCTGAGATTGGTAATGTCGCGGGCGATTTTCGAGGACCCGATGATCTGTTTTTGGTCGTCGCGGATCGGCGAGCGCGTGAGAAGCACGTTGAGGCGAACACCTTCCTTGGTCAGGCGCACCGTGTCTTGATGGGGCAGGGATTCGCCCCGACACAGGCGGGCCAGGATGCCCCGTTCCTCATCATGCAGCTCGAGCGGGATCAGGCGGAAGACCGATTGGCCGATGATCTCTTCGGGGCGGTAGCCGAACATCTGCTGAGCACTGGCATTCCAACTCATGATCCGCCCTTCTGGGGTAATACTGAGGATGGCGTCGGCGGAGGAGGTCACGATGGCGGCAAGGTGGGCAGAGGCCAGGATCGCCTGTTTGTAGGAGGTAATATCCTCGTGCGTCACCATCACCCGTCCCCAGCGCGCCCCTCGCAACTCACTCACCGTAAGGGCGAACCAGAAATCCCCCTGCGGGGTGGCGCAGGGATATTCCATCCGGAAGGGGCCTGGATTCCCGGCCAGCACCGCTCGGATGTACTCGGCAGTGCGGGCGGCTTCGGCGGCTTCCGAGCCGACTGCACGCTCGCAGGCCTCGAGGTAGTTGTGCCCCAGGTAATCCTTATCGGCCTCGCTCATCTTTGCGAAGTTGCGCCAGGCTCGGTTGACCATCACGATACGCGCGGTGTCATCAAGAATTGCGATATGAGCGGGAATGGAATCCAGCACCGCCTGGGTGGTGCTCAACAAATCCAGAGGCGGTAAAGACAGGCTTTGGGAGAAGTCCATCATGACTTGCTCGCTATAATAGGCCTCACCATACGGACCCATCCTGAGGCCCGGCTGAATTGGGTGCTGCAAGTGGCCTGCTGTGTGGGTTTTCTCCTAGCTAGGAGCAGATACCTGCCGAAACCCCGTAGGCTGAGCCCGTGCTGCACTGCCCTTACCCATTTAGTTTGTGGCCTGGATGGGGTTCGTGGGGGGATTCAGCGTGGGGTAAAGAAGAAAGCAAAGGCCAGCAGGGCGTAGACGCCCAGCAGGAGAAAGCCCTCGAGCCAATTGGTCTCGCCGTCGCGCACCACCGCGTTGGTGGCGATGATGCTGGCGAACAACGCCCCCAGCTCGAGGGGGTTTCGCAGCACCAGGTCGAGCGGCTTGCCGATCCCCCAGCCCAACAGCACCAGCAGCGGGGCCACCAGCAGGGCGATCTGCAAGGAGCTGCCGATTGCGATCTGCACGCTCAGGTCCATCTTGTTCTTGAGGGCGAAGCTCACCGCCGCGAAGTGTTCGGCGGCGTTGCCTACCAGCGGGATCAGGATAATCCCCACGAAGAACTCGGAGAGATTCAGGGTCTCGGTGGCGGCCTCGAGGCTTCCTACCAGTAGCTCGGCCATCACCGCCACGCCCACTGTCGCCAGGGCTAGCACCCCCACCGCTACGGGTAGGCTCCACACCGCCCCTTCGTGGTGCTCCTTGCCGCCCGAACCCACCAGGTCGCGGTGGGTCCGCAGCGAGAAGTAGATGTTGGCCAGGTAGACCAAAATCAGCACGATCGCCGCTGCGTGGCTGAAGGAGAGGTCGGGCAATCGAGGGTCCACCCGGAAGTAGCTGTGCTCGGCCAGGTCGAAGAGTGCGGGCAAGAGCAGCGCCAGGAGCGACAGGGTGAGGAGGGAGGTCATGAGGTTGGCCGCCTGGACATTGAAGCGCTGCGAGCTGAGGCGCAGCCCGCCCAGGAAGATCGAAAGCCCCAGCACCAGGAGTAGGTTGGAAAGGATTGAGCCGGTGATCGAAGCCTTCACCACCTCGATCTTGCCCGCCGTGAGGGCAATTCCGGCGATGATCAGCTCCGCTGCGTTGCCGAAGGTGGCGTTCAAAAGGCCGCCCACGGTGCTCCCGGCCCGGGCTGCCAGCTCCTCGGTGGCCCGGCCCATCCAGCTTGCCAGAGGCAGCAAGGCCAGCGCCGAGACCAGGAAGACCCAGACCCCCGGCGCGTGGAGGAGCTCCAGCACGAAGGCAATCGGCACAAAGATCAGCAGGGCGTAGTTCAGCATAAAAAGGATTCTACGCTGAGGTTTGGGCCGCTGTGGCAGGGTTTATGACAGCTCGCGGGGCTCTTCCTCGGGTAGCGGCTCCTCGTCGTAAGGGAGGGCATAGTAGAACTTGAGCGGTGCGGTGGAGATGACTTTTAAGACCTCGCCGCACTCGGGGCACTCCAGTTCCTGACCTACGGCGGGGCGCGAAACCTCGACCAGTGCCTCGCAGACCGGGCATTTGCCGACTTCCAAGCCTTCCATATAAACCCCCTTTGCTCGCAGAGGTTGCAGTTGGGCCAGACCTTATTTTACGCCGGTGGGCTGAGGGGCAATCGTACCTGGAACCGGGTGTCGCCGGGCTTGGACTCCACCCGGATGCTGCCCTTGTGGGCCTCGACGATACGCCGCGCGGTCTCGAGGCCCAGCCCGGTTCCCTTGCCGACCTCTTTAGTGGTAAAGAAGGGGTCGAAAATTTTGCCCACCACCTCGGGTGGGATGCCGGGGCCTGAGTCGCCGATCTCCACCAGCAGGCTGTCGCCCTCGCGGACGGCCCGCACCCGCAGGGTCCCTGAACCGTTCATCGCGTCGAGGGCGTTGTCAATCAGGTTAGTCCAGACCTGGTTGAGTTCGGCGCCGTTGGCTTCGAGCTTGGGGAGGTTGGGGTCATAGTCGCGCTCTAAAGCGATGCCCTTTTTCAGCTTGTAGCCGAAGATCGCCAGGGTATTATCCAGCCCCTCCCGCACGTCAATCTCCTGTTTGGGCATCTGGTCCATGTAGGTGTAGCTCTTGATGGCCTTGACCAAACCGGAGATGCGCTCGGTGCTGTCTTGCACCACCCCCACCAACCCCCGTACCCGGATGCTGGCCTCGAGCCAGCCCAGCACCTCGGGCATGGCCTCTTTAGGGATGCCGGTTTTGAGGGTGTGGAGCCCTTCGAGCCAGGCCACGCTGGCCCCGGCATCGGCCCAGGTGCTGGCCCATTCCCAGGCTTTAGGGTTGCCCTGAGTCTCCAGCCACCCGCCGATTTCCTCCTCTAAGTCGGCCCGCGCCATCGCGCTCATCGGCCTGGGTTGCAGGGTTTGCAGGTAGTCCAAGAGCCCTTCCAGCACGCCCGCGCCCAGCTTCTCGCCGACTCGAGCCGCGGCCCGCTCCAAGTCGCCAAAGCTCTCCAAAAGCCCCGCCGCCGAGCGCTTCGCCGCCGAAGCCGGGTTGTTGAGCTCGTGGGCCAGCCCCGCCGAGAGCTTGCCCAGGGACATCAGCTTCTCCTGACGCAGCTCGCTCTGGCTCCAGACCCGCACCCGGTCGGTGAGGATGCCCACCAGCCTTGGCCCCAGCTCGGGGATTGCCGAGAGCATCGGCATGAACTCGGGTTTGTAGACGAGCAGCGCCTTGACCGGCTCGCTGGCCCGGGCGCTCCCGGTGAACTGGGTCATGCGCGAGAAGGGTAGCAGGCCGGTCACGGCACCTGCCTCGACACGCAAGGGCTCAGCTTGGCCGGGAAAGTGGAACTCGAAGCGGCCTGCTAGCACGAAGACCATCCGGTCTGCCGGAGACCCCTGCTCGACCAGGGTTTCCCCGGCGGCGTACTCGCGGTACTCCCCGTGCTCCAAGAACCACTCGAGCGCACTATCCTCCAGGTCGGCCAGCACCGGGACGCTGCGCAGCAGCTCGAGGCTGGGCTTGCTCCCGGTCATAAGGCCGCTCCTGGTTGGCCGTCCCCAGCCGCGAGGGGAGCGGTGGGCTGGATGGGCGTGGACGGATGGATCGGCAGCCGCACCTGGAACCGGGTCTCGCCGGGCCGGGAGGTGAACTGGATGTCGCCGCGGTGCCGTTCGACCACGGTCTGATAGGCCAGACTCAAGCCCAGGCCGCTGCCCTCGCCCACCGGACGGGTGGTGAAGAAGGGGTCGAAGACTTTGGCCTGAATCTCCGGCGGGACGCCGGGGCCAGAGTCGGTGACTTCGACCAGCACCTGCTCGTTCTCCTGCCGGGTGCGCAGCTCGAGCCGCCCCTTGCCCTCCAGCGCTTGCAGCGCGTTCTCGATCAACGTGGTCCACACGCTCCCCAGCTCCGAACCATAGCCCGTAACGGGGGGCAAATCGGGGGCGTAGTCGCGGATGATTTCCAGCCCACGGGTCTCGTAATTCAGCACCTTTAGGGTGCTCTCGAGGGCGTTGTTGAGGTCAATCTCTTGTACTGGGGCTTGGTCCAGATAGGCGTAGCCGCGCATGGTGTCCACCAGGCTGCTGATGCGCCCGGTGCTACGCGTGACGGTGCAAACACAGCTCGCCGCCCCGGCGGAGGCCACCAGCCACTCGATGCTGCTTTTGAAGCACTCCGGCGGAACCTTCGCTTTCCAGACCTCCAAATCCGGCGTCTCGATCCCTGCCTCCACCACGGTCTCGGCCATCTTCCAGGCTTGTGCGATACCATTTGACTCGAGCCATTCGCCGATCTCGTCCTCGCGGTCCGAGCGGGTCAGGGGAGTGAGCACGGGCATATCCCCCTCCCACAGCCAGGAGCCGAGCAAATCCAGGAGTTCCTGATACTTCTCCGGCGGTAAGTACCGCGCCAGCTCCGCACTCGTCTTCTGCACCTCCACCATCGCTTCGGCCAGCCTCTGGGAAGAGCGCAGAGCGGCTGAGGCAGGATTATTCAGCTCGTGCGCTAGCCCTGCGGCCAAGGTGCTCACCGCGCTCAGGCGCTGGCGCTCGTTGGTGAAAGCTTGCAGCCGGTTCATCCGCTGGGCGGCAGCTTGCAAGAACTGCCGGGTGGCGGCGGGATAGTGGCCTAAAATCTGCCAGAAGGCGTCCACATGCAGCCGGTACACCTTGCAGTCGGTGAGGGCGCGAGCGTTGGCGAAAAAGTTCGGCTGGCCCAGCAGAATCGGGATGTCGCCGAAGAAGTCGGGGGCGTGATAGGTGATCATCACCCGCTCTTCGCCGGTTGGCCCCTCGGTCTGGGTGATCTGCATCTGTCCGTGGATCAGCACCGAGAGCCATTCGGCGGGCTCGCCAGTCTTGAAGCAGTATTCCCCTGCTGCCAGCTTGACGATGCGCCCGCCGCTGGCGATCTGCTCCATACCCTCGCGCTCCAGCGAGCTAAACGCCGGAATCTGCCGGATGCGTTCAAAAACCTCTGCGCCCATCCTTCCATTGTGCGCCTACTCCCCCCACCGGCAAATGTGATGCCGGTCGGAGGATTCGGATTTACGACTACCTGAACACCTGAGCCAGCTCCAAGCTCAGGCCCAGCACGGGGTCCGAAAGGGTTTCCCCGGCCTTGAAGATTTGGTAGGTTTCCGGCGCAGAAAATACATAGATGTTCTTGAGGGTGGGAAGCACCAGCCAGCACGACTTCACCCCGCCGTCAAAATACTTTCTCGCCTCGCTCACCAGTTCTGGCAGGCTTTGAGGAGAGGAGAGAATCTCGATGGCGCCTAGGGGCGCGGTGGTCATCTTGATCTCGTTTTGGGCGTGGTCAAACTCCATTTTGGGGTAGATTGCGATGTCTGGAACTGACTCCCAGTCGCTTAGCTCGAGACTAAGCTCGGAGAGAAAGTCGTACTGGTTCTGATACTGTCCGCCTAGCACAATCATCAATTTGCTCTGTACACGCGAATGGAGTTGGCTCGGTATCGGTTTACCCCGCTCGAGTTCATACTGGGAAATCTCGACCGCTTTTTGCATCGCAGTGCCTCTCCCGTATGGTACCCCAAAGGGGTCATAGCGTTTCCAAATATTGGTGGATGAACTGCACCGCAATCGAACCCTCACCCACCGCACTCGCCACCCGCTTCACCGAGGTCTGCCGCACGTCCCCCGCCGCGAACACGCCGGGCAGGTTGGTCTCGAGCAAAAAGGGGTCGCGGGTCTCCTTCCAAACCCCCGCAGGCAAATCCGGCCCGGTGAGGACAAAGCCCCGCTCGTCGCGGACGATGCCTTCACCCAGCCAGTCGGTATAGGGCATGGCCCCGATGAAGATAAAAAGCGCCGCCGCCGGAACCCGCTCGCTCGTCCCGGCGCCCGTGTCGCTCAGGGTGAGGGCTTCTAAGTGCCCGTCCCCGTGGACCTCGGCGACCTGGGTGCAGGTGCGCACCCGGACGTTGGGGGTGTCCTCGAGCTGGTCAATCAGGTAGCGCGACATGGTGGCCGAGAGCCCGGTTCCGCGCACCAGGATGGTCACACTCTTGGCGAACTGCGAGAGGTACATCGCGGCCTGCCCCGCCGAGTTCCCCCCGCCCACGATGTACACGTCCTCATTGCTACAGGCCTGGGCTTCGGTAATCGCCGCGCCGTAGTACACCCCTGCCCCGGTGAGCCCACCCAGCCCCGGTAGCGCGAGCTTGCGGTAGTTGACCCCAGTGGCGACCAGGAGGGTGTGGCAGGAGATTTCCTCACCGTCCTCGAGGCTAAGAATGCGATACTGTCCATCCACGCGGAGACCCGTCGCCTTGGCGGGGGTAAGGATTTCCGCCCCGAACTTCCGCGCCTGGGCCACCGCCCGCCGCGCCAAATCCCCGCCCGATAACCCTGCGGGGAAGCCCAGGTAGTTCTCGATCCGGCTGCTGGTCCCGGCCTGCCCGCCGGGGGCCTGGCGCTCTATCATCACCACTTTGAGCCCTTCCGAGGCCCCGTACACCGCCGCCGCCAGGCCCGCTGGGCCGCCGCCCACGATAGCAAGGTCATAGAAGGGCTTTTCGGCCTGAGTGCGCAGCCCGATGTGCCCGGCAAGCTCGGCGGGGGAGGGGTCGGAGAGGTGGCTCCCGTCCGGCAGCAAGACCACCGGCAGATGGGTCTCGCCCATGCTGTCCATCAGGCTCTGGGCCTCGGGGTTTTCCTCGATGTTGAGCCACTGGTAAGGGATTTGGTTTCGCGCCAGGAAGTCCTTGAGGTTGTGGGTCTGCGCATCCCAGCGCCCCCCCAGCACCCGGATGCCCTCGAAGGGGGGACGATAACCGGCCTGCCAATCCGAGAGCAAGTCGTCGAGCACGGGGTATAGCTCCCGCTCGGGGGGTCCCAGGGCTTCATCAGGTAGTAGTCAATCCGCACCTTGTTGATGGCCCGGATCGCGGCCTCGGTGTCGGCGTAGGCGGTGAACAGCGCGCGTTTGGCCTCGGGGAAAAGGGTGCGGGAGCGCTCCAAAAACTCCACCCCGTCCATCTGCGGCATCCGATGATCGCTGAGCAGCAGGGCCACCGGGTCGCCCCGCCCCTTGAGTTCCTGGAGGGCGTCCAGGGCTTCCGGCCCCGAAGACGCCCGCACGATGCGGTAGTCAGCCCCGTATTTGCGGCGCAGGTCCCCAGCAATCGCCCCCAGCACCTGGGGGTCGTCATCAACCGTCATCAATACCGGCTTGGTCATGCTCTATTTTGTCCCGGTGAGTCTATGCGAATGTAAGGCTGCGCGGAGAAGGGGCGAGGCGGAGGGGCTCAAAGTGGTGGTTCCAACAGACCCTTACCGAGGGAGAACTAGAAGCCCCCTCGAGAGCGCTATTTGCTGCATCGGTCCCGGACACCGTTTACAGCGATCCTGAGAAGTTTGATTTTGACTTTTTTACACCCGCTCTCCCGCTTTCAGGCTCAACCGGCGGTTTGCCGCCCGTATCCAGCCCAGCAACTGCCCTTGAGTGGTCTCTAAGGCCAATATCTCCCCGTAGCCGATCAGGTCGCCCGCCCCGATGCCCTTGGTACGTAGTCGGGCTTTAGCCTGTTGGGGCAACTGGCATACGAACATGCCCTCACCCGTCAGCCGGACGGTGAGCCCCGCTAGGGCGGGCAACTTCAGGTACGAGCCTAGGTCAATCGGCTCGGCCTCTCTGGGGTAGACCAGCATCGGCTTTTCCTGGGGCAACAGCAGCTCTATACGCCCCTTGGACCGGCCGCCGGGAGCCAATGCGAGGGTTTCGCTAAAGCTGCTGGGAGGCACGACAGGGTTAGGCGGCTCGACATCCCTGCGCGGCCTTTGCATCCGGAAACGCCAGATCAGCAGTGGAAGTAGCAAGGCCAGCAGCACCGCCGAGGGCCACAGGGGGAAGGCCACGGGGGCCGGGTCCGGTGGCGTCCGAGCGATCATCTCTGGGTTTTGCCGCTGCTCGGACTGTGCCTCCGCCAGCACCGGGGTGAGAATGGTGGGCTCAGGCTGGGCAGCCTTGGCTTTCGGGTTGGCCTGGGCAACCTGGACGGGTTTAACCGGGCGCTGGGGTAACTTTTGTACCGGGGTTTGAACGGGTTTGGGCTGAGGGGTAGCCGGAGTTTTTGCGGCGGCCAGCGGCTCGAGTGTAGGTTTGGTTGGGGCTGCCGACGGTTTCGGCCTGACGACTATGGCCTTGTCAGGGCCAGGCGCGGTTTTAGCTACGGCTTTGGGTGGGCCGGGGTTGCGCGGCGGTACGGCGTGATGGACCTGTAGGCGGGGGAGAGCCTCCACCGAGACGACCTCCCTAGCGGCGATCCCCTCCAGGCTTTGGGTAAACCCTGCGGGCAGGGGCCGACCCGCCGTGACCACAAACAAAGAGCAGTCGCCTGGCGGTGGCACCGCGACCGTACCGGAGCGGTTATCCAAGCCGTCGGTGAAAAGGTAAATCCCGGCGCCGGAGCTGCATTCCTTGGTATACACGCTCGCTAAGCTGCGTACGATGGCGCTACCGTTCTGTTTCATCCGCAGGCTCCGCACATAGCTTTTGAACCGCCCGCGGTCTTTAGGAAACTGAAAGCTGGGCCCCCCCAGCACCTCGGCCCCGAACAACATGACCCGGACCTCGCCCTCCGGGATGCGGTCGGCGAAACGCAGCAACTGGCGCTGCACAAAGGGCCACACCAGGGTGCGCCCGTCTTCTTTGCCAATCATGGACTGCGATACGTCCAGCAATACAATCTGCTTGGCCGGGCTTGCCCAAACCAGACCCAGCAGCATCACCCAACCGGCGAGCCAGACTTTGGTCATGTGCCCCAGTCTACCAGGCCCGCTCTTAGGGATAACGCGGCGCTTCTAACAGTGTTAAGTGTTAGTTGACCCAGCGTCCGCGCTGGTATGGGCAGCGGGCCATCTCCATGCATTTTCTGCGCCCCTGACGCAGCGCAGTAACCTCTGCCGGATTCAAAACATCCCGGCAGACCGGGCATTTCTCCGTCACTCGGCGGGGGGTCGCGCGGGCAAATCGGCCTGGAATCAGACCTCTTATCACGCGGTATAAGAACCACACCGCGAGCGCCACGACCAGTACGGCAATTAGAACATCCATCCCTTTATCCTAAGCTGGAATGGGAATGTAAAAGATGATGCGATGCGTTTTCTAGCCTCCAGGGTTTGATGGAGCGGGCGAACAATCTGTTCTAAACCCTGTTTGCCAGCTTGAGAAAAGCGCATAGTAGAGTCCGCCCTTATGTTCGAGCGCATCGCCCAAACTGTCACCCGCCGTCCGATCCACGTCGTCGCAGGGTGGATTCTCGTGGTGCTTTTAGCCGTCCCACTGGCCCGCTTAGCCCCCTCGCACCTGGCGGCGAATGCCAGCAGCGTCAAAAACAGCGAGGCCCAGACCGTCAACCGCATCCTCGTCGAGGCTTTCGGGCAGACCGTGAGTGACCGCACGGTACTGGTGAGTGAGTCGCAGGTTCCGGCGAGCGACCCCGGTTTTATAACGACCTACAACCGCCTGATGGAACAGGTAGGGCGGGTTGAGGGTGTGCTCCGTGTCACCCGATTCGACGCTCCGAGCCCGCTTCGGCAAGTCAGCGCCGATGGCAAAGTCACCGCGACCCTGCTTGACACCCGCCTCGAGGGCGGTGATGCGGTTATCGAAGCGGTGCGCCAGGCGGCGCGGGCCGCGCAGACCCCGGAGATCCGGTTTTACGTCACGGGGGCTACGGCGGTGACAAAGGATTTCCTGCGGCTGCTCGAGGCCGATGTCCGCCGCAGCGAACTCATCGCCCTGCCGCTCACCGCGGTGGTGATGGTGCTGGCCTTTGGGGCCTTGGTGGCGGCCTCGCTGCCGCTGGCGGTCGGGCTGGTGGCGATCACGGTGGGGCTAGCCTTGTTGTACCTGCTCACCCTATTCGGCGAGGTCAGCAGCTTCGCCCAGACCGTGATCACCATGCTCTGCCTGGGAGCGGGAATTGACTACGCCCTGATGATGGTGGGCCGCTTCCGCGAGGAGTTGGGCAAAGGTTTATCCGCCCAAGCCGCAGCCGCCCAGACCGCCCGCACCGCAGGCCGCGCGGTGGCCTTTAGCGGGTTGGTGGTGGCGATTGCGATGGGGGCGATGATCGTCCCCGACCTGGCCTTTATCCGCTCGATGGGCATCGGCGGGGTGATGGCGGTGATTATGACCGTGCTGGCCTCGCTGACCCTGCTCCCGGCGCTACTGACCCTCGTTGGGGAGCGGGTCAACTCTCCACGCCGCCTGGCCTTCAGGCTCACCAGCAGCGGCACGGTGCACCCCTTCTGGGGCCACTGGGCTGAGAGGGTAATGCGCCGCCCCTGGGTGTTTACCGCGCTGGTAGCGGGGTTTTTGATCGCCTTAGCCTGGCCTGCGCTCCAGATGCGCCTGGGCTACACCGGGGCTTTCGGGCTGGGGCAAAACGTGGAGTCGAGAAAGGGCCTCGAGCGGATGCGGGGCCTCGAGCGAAGACGAGGCGACACAACATGCGAGCAAGTTCCCAGCAATTCACCGTGTGCTCACGCCTCCGGCCTCGAGCGAAGACGAGGCGACACAACATGCGAGCAAGTTCCCAGCAATTCACCGTGTGCTCACGCCTCCGGCCTCGAGCTGGGCGGGGCCACCGATTCCTTCGAAATCCTGCTGGACTTAGGAAGTGAGGGCTTCACCGCAGGGAGTCGCGCTAAGTGGCGCGACCTCGAGGCCAAGCTCTCGGCCTGGCCCGAGATTCGGCTGGTAATTTCCCCGTTCCTGGCGGGACGTCTACAGGGCAAGGGAGGTTTTGCTGACCTGGTCAGCCTCACCGAGCAGTACGTCAGCAAGGACCGCCGCTATCTACGCCTCACGGTGATCCCCAAGGACGCCCTCCACGCCCCGGACATCGCGGGTTGGGAGCGGAGGTTGCGTCAGGAAGCCATAAACGCGGGGTTTACAAATGTGCGTATAGGAGGGGCTCCGGTGGGCAGCCGGGAGTTTACTGATGCGCTGCTCTCGGCGATGCCCGCCGCGATTGGCACGGTGTTCGTGGCAACGTTTATCCTTCTGGCGATAGCTTTTCGCAGCCTGGTGATCCCGCTCAAATCCATCGTGATGAACACGCTTTCGGTGGGTGCGGCCTACGGGGTGATTACCCTGGTGTTCCAAAAAGGCGTTCTGGCGGGGCTTATCGGTGCGCCCACCGATGTCGGCTACGTGGATTCATCGCTACCCTTGATGATGTTCGCGGTGATCTTCGGCCTCTCGATGGACTACGAGATTTTCCTCCTGACGCGCATCCAGGAGGGCCACCTGGCGGGCTTGAGCACCTTTGACAGCGTGAAGGGCGCTCTGGAGCGCACCGCCGGGGTGATTACCAGTGCTGCCCTGATCATGATCATCGTCTTCTCGGCTTTCGTCTTCGGGCAGGTGGTGGCGAACAAAACGGTGGGGCTCGGCCTCGCCGTTGCCGTGTTTCTCGATGCAACGCTGATTCGGCTCGTTCTCGTTCCCGCTGTGATGCAGCTCGCCGGGAAGTGGAACTGGTGGTTACCTAGCAGCCTACGGCGGCTGATGCCGAGGGTGCGGCTCGAGCCTTAAGGTTTAGGGCTCGAGCCATTTGCCTGCTCTCCTACGGTGTAAAAAGGCGCTCCGAAACGAGCATCTCGAGCCTCAATTTCACCGTTCCAGACATGATGTGTTTTTGTAGGGGCGAACCTTGTGTTTGCCCTTCAATCGCCGCAGGCCACAAAATCACCACCGCCGCAACGCACAATCACGGGCCGGGAATGAGGCGAGGCACGGAGGCGCTGCCCCTACCAACAACCCTGTTGACGCAGAGACACGAATGGACGATTTTGGAACCAAGGCCCTACACCGCTGGGGGCCATTTTCTTCGCGCGGCGGGTTTAGTCGAACAGCTCGCGCAGCTTTTTGAACTTGCTCTTCTTGCGCTTGTACTTGGGCCTGAAAAAGCCACCCCCATAAACCGGATAGCCGCCGTAGTACGTGTCATCGTAGCGGTTGTAATAGGGGTCGTAGCCTCTGCGGTAGCCCATCCGCTTAGCCACGTACTTCCCTAAAATCATCCCCAGTGCCTTGAACAGCAGCTTTTTCATTCCTATCCTCCGGTGTAAACGGCAAAAAACCACCACGGTTGCCGTGGCGGTCTCGCTGAAAACCCGTCTAGGCTTTGCACCAACCAGGAGGAATCTCCGTATTGACGATTGGCGCGCTTGCGTCTGCAAGCAGCTACTCCCCTACCGACATTAGAATAGCAAATCAGGCACGTGGATTCATGAAGGGTCTCTCAGGCTATACCGTACCCTCACCGCTTCGCAGCGAATAAGTTAGACGTGACCCGCCTGGCCAAAGCTTTGACCTGTTTCGGGTTGGAGGTCAAACCGTGCAAAGGGCCGTCCAGCAGCAGCACCGCCAACCCGTGGACCAGGCTCCAGGCAGTGATGGCATCCGCTTCTAAACTTCCAGAACCGAACCCTGCTTCCCCCAATTCACCGACTACTTCCAGCAGCACCCGAAACACCGGAGCCGTGGCAAGGTCGGCGAACTCCAGCGGCGAGCCCAGCTCAGGCCGGAACATGATGTTGACGGGAGCGCAGAAGGTGCAGGGGTCGAGGTGAAGCTTTTACCGCTCAGCGAAGCCCAACTCGAGGGCGGGCACTGGCGGGACGAGGCGATGATGGCCGAACTAGACGCTTCCGATGCCATCGTGTTTGGAGCCCCAACGTACATGGGGATGGTCTCAGGGGTGTTCAAGTGCTTCGCCGACGCCACCGCCCCGCTCTGGGTTCAGCAGACCTGGAAGGATAAACTCGCGGGCGGCTTCACCACCTCGAGCTACCCCTCCGGCGACAAGGTGATGAGCCTGCACTACCTGGCGACCCTGGCGGCCCAGCTCCGTATGCTCTGGATCGGCCCCGCCGCACCCGCCTCCAACATCACCGGCGACGGTGTGGAGATGGACCGCTGGGGCTACTACATCGGCATCGGCGGGGTAGGCAGTGTCCAGCCGGGGGCCGAACCCCCCGACGCGGGCGACCTGAGAACCGCCGCGCATTACGGCGAGCGCAGCGCCCGAGCCGCGCTGCGCTGGGCCAAGGGGGCTTAGTTTATGACCTTCAAACCCGCACCGCCCGCTCTGGTAGAACGTTTTCTCGAGGCCACCGGTCCCCTACCTAATGCCCAAGGCCGCAAGATGTTTGGCTATCCCTGCGTGTTCGTAGGTGGTTAGATGATAAGCGGGCCGATGGAGGATCGCTGGTTTCTTCGGCTGGGAGAAGAGGAACGGGCCGCCCTGCTGAACATGGGAGCAAAGCCTTTCCAAACCTCACCAGGCCGGTTTATGCGGGAATACGTGGAGTTGCCCGACTCGCTGCTGGACTCACCCCGAGAACTGAGTGGCTGGTTGCTCAAAAGCCACACCTACGTGAGCGGTTTGCCGCCCAAAGCTCCAAAACGACGCTTGAGAAAGAGCTAAGCAAAAGGGTACGCTTGTGCGCACCCTTTGTACGCCTTCAAACTCAATCTGGCACGGCCATAGCGCCCACACCCAGCTCCAGCAGCACCTCTTGAATACTCGCCGCGTCAATCCCAGCCTCGCGGTGCATCCTGGGAATCGAACCGTGGTCGTAGAAAACGTCTTTGAGACCCAAAACGCGGACCTCCGCTTTCAGGTTCATCTCGCTCAAGCCTTCCAACAGCGCCGAACCAAACCCGCCCATCGCCTGGTGATCCTCCACGGTGACGAGTTTATACCCGCCCAGCGCGAGCTTTTCCAGCATCTCGCGGTCGAGTGGTTTGATAAACCGGGCGTTGATGACCCCGATTTCGGGGTTGTCTCCGGCGGCCTCGAGGGCATACTTCAAGGTTTTCCCGAACGAGAGAATGTAGGCTTTCGAGCCTTCTTTCACCGTCTCCCACTTGCCCCATTCAATATCGGGCCAAGTCCCCTCGGGAACCTTTTCCACGCTGTCACGGGCGTAGCGGATGGCGATCGGGCCACCTAGCTCGAGCGCTTTCTTGAGCATCCCGCGAAGCTCAAAAGCATCTTTGGGAGCTGCGATTTGCACGTTGGGAATGGTACGCAAGTAGGCGATGTCGAAGACCCCGTTGTGGGTTGCGCCGTCGCCGCCTACGATTCCGGCACGGTCCACCGCAAAGATCACCGGGACGTTCTCGATGGCGATGTCGTGAATGATCTGATCGTAGGCTCTTTGCATAAAGGTTGAGTAGATGGCGAGCACCGGCTTGAGGCCGCGCAGACCCATCCCGGCGGCGACCGTCGCCGCCACATCCTCGGCGATGCCGGTGTCGAGATAGCGCTCAGGATGGGTCTGGGAATACTTGACCAAGCCGGAACCTTCGCGCATCGCGGGGGTGATGACAAAGATGCGCTCGTCCAGCGTGGCCAGCTCGGTTATGGCATCGCCAAACGCCGCCGACCAGGAGTAGCCCTTGGACACTTTTTCGGGTTTGTCCATGTTGAAACTGGGCGGCCCGTGCCAGTAGATCGGGTCCTCCTCGGCCACCCCGTAGCCCTTGCCCTTTTTGGTGGCGATGTGCAGCACGGTGGGGCCATCGAGTTCCTTGAGGCGCTCGAGCGTATGAATCAGCCCCGGCAGGTCGTGGCCGTCCACCGGCCCCACGTAGCGCACGCCCCAGGCATAGAAGGGGTTTTCCTGGTGCAGCATCAGCTTGGCGGCTTCCTTGGTACGGTCCACGAGGTTGAACAATCGCGGCGAGATACCCTCCAAGACGCTCTTTCCCCACTTCTGGGTGTCCTGTACCCATTTGCGGGTCTGGTACTCCTTGAAGTAGCGGTTGAGGGCCCCCACGTTCTCCGAGATGCTCATCTCGTTGTCGTTGAGGATGGTCAGCAGCTTCCTCTTCTGCCCGCCGATCACGTTCATCGCGGCCAGCGCCATCCCGCCGGTAAAGGCCCCGTCGCCGATTACCGCGACTACGTTGTAGTCCTCGCCCA
The DNA here is from genome assembly GCA_040290005.1 of Meiothermus sp. Classification (GTDB taxonomy): domain Bacteria; phylum Deinococcota; class Deinococci; order Deinococcales; family Thermaceae; genus Meiothermus. Next base: position 18,080 of record PSMF01000026.1, on the reverse strand, counting down.
AGGTATCGCGCGCAATCGCCATCCCCAGTGCGTTCGCCAGTGAGGTCGAGGCGTGTCCGGCGGTGATCGCGTCGTGTTCGTTCTCTGAGACCTTGGTGAAGCCGGAAATCCCGCCTTCTTGGCGGATGGTGTGGAACACCTCTTTGCGCCCGGTGAGGATTTTGTGGGCGTAAGCCTGGTGGCCTACATCGAAGAGCAGGCGGTCACGGGGTGAATCAAAAACCCGGTGCAGTGCCACGATCAGCTCCACCGCCCCCAGCGAAGAGGCCAGGTGGCCGCCGTTTTGCGCACATACCCGGATGATCTCGCTGCGCAGCTCACTTGCCAGCTCGAGCAACTCCTCTTGCGAGAGCGCCTTGAGGTCTTGCGGTGCGTTCACCTTCTCCAGAATCACTGGCCCCTCCTAAACCGGCTGGGAATCATTCCCCTGACTTTAGAGGTTTTGCGCGGTGTCATATTGCATCTGGGTGACAAATTAGCCATGAGCGACGAGCAACCAGCAATGAGCTAAAACAAAAGGCAATGAAGGATTAAAGATAGTGTCAAAAGCTGCTTTTGTCTTAGATGCCGAAATCGAGCACTGAAAATCTTCGTTCTGGACGTAAGATGTTTTAGCCTTCGACGTTAGACTTTTGACCTTGTTTTTAGCTCATTGCTCATCGCTCGTTGCTACTTAAAGTTCCGGTCCACCAGCAACAACCCCGCCTGAGTCCGCACCTCGCCGATCCCCGGTGTGAACCAGATTTCGTAGTTCTGCGGGTCGCCTTTAGAGGGTTTGAGGTTGAGGGTGATGCGGTAGACCTGGAAGTCGCCCGCCCCGACACTGACGTTGGAGCGGCCCACCACCTGATAGCTGTACTCGAGGCTGGTCGCCTCCAAGGGGGTGATTTTGCCGTCCACCACGATCTGGCTGTCCACCCGTGTGACCCCGCCCCACTTGGCCCCTACGGTGAGGGCCGAGGTCGCTGGGTACTCCTGCATGGCCGGGGTGAACCGCACCACGCTGTTGGTGATGGCCTCCTCGAAGCCCAACAGCCACACCCCGTTGCCACCCACCACACGGTAATAGCTGCGCTCCTGGCCGCGCCCGCTAAAGCGGTAGCGGGTGGCCGCGGTCCCGTTGAAGGAGGCAGGCCCCAGGATACTTACCCGGTAGGGCGGGTCGGTGGGGGCAGCCCCTTGGGGTTGGTACACCCAGTCCAGACCCACATTTGCAGGGTAGAAGCCCACAGGCCCGGTGATCAGGGGCGTGGAGGTTTGGGGTGTGCTGGCTTGAGGGGCGCAGGCGGCGAGCAGCAGAAGGCTGAGCAAACCGGGAAGGAAAAGGCGTTTCATTCCTCACAAGTTTACCCCTTGCTGGATTAGGCGCGATGTAAAACGTCACGCAGCTCGAGCCGGAGCGTCGGAAACTCCACTAAGGACGGCGGTTCGTGGGGGTCATCGAGCACCATCTCGGCCCCCAGCCGCTCCAAAAAAGCCACTCCAGTTTCAAAGGTGCGCCAAAGCTCCTCGCGCCTCGCCAGAAGCCGGGTTTTGGTGGGCCCGTCCAAGCCGGGCTTGGCGAGAAAACGCTCGGTCTCGGCGATCAGCAGCGGCAGCTTGGTGAGGTCGCGCCCATACACCTTGACCTGCCTCAAGGTCTTCCGAAGGCTGGGGAAATGCCCCTCCCGCCGCCGAACCTCTGCCAGGGCTGTCTCCAGCCGCTCGCTTCCCGGTGCGGGTTTGGGGCGCACCAGCACCGCCAGCAGCAAACCCGCTGCGAGCAGGATGAGCACGATGTCCAAAACCTCGAGCACGCTTCTACCTCCCTACGGTGAGCCGGTGGCGCAGGCCCTCGAGCAGCCAACCATAAGCCTTGGCGTACAGCGGCGAATATTCCCAGCCCTTGAGGGTCGCGATGAGCTGCCAGTAGCGGTCCATCCGGGGGTCGTGGGCCTGCTCGAAATACTCCAGCAGCCAGCGCTCGAACTCCGGGTTCGGCTGGCGTCGCAGGGCTTTGGCAACATCCTTCATCCAGCGCGCAATCACGTGCTGCCCCTCATCGCTCGAGGGTGAAACCCTGTTTTTCGCGGCGGACGTGGCTTCATTCATCAGCTCGGTGACGGATTTGCTCCACTCCGCGGTTTTATCCTCAAGCCCCGCCACCGGCTGGGTCTGGAACTGCAGGGTTTGCAAGAACTTCTCGTCGGTGACGAGTTCGGCTAGCTCGAGCCAGGCCTCGAGCTGCGCCTCGCTTAACTCCTCGGGCAAATCCAGCACAGCAGCCCGCCATATCTCAGGGTTCCCTTGCGACCCATTCATACCGCGCCTCAGGTGCTCGGCGAGAAAGCTTTCGCGCTCGAGGCGGTCCAGCTTGGCTAAAGTCCCCATCCGGTTTAGCCGCGTCAGGACCGCACTTTCCTGCCCCTTAGAAACCGCTTTCAGGACAGCCTGTTGCCGCCGGAGCAGCCGCGACTGCACCTCGAGCGCCCCCAGTTGCAGTTCTATCGCATCGGACGGCGAAACCTCGCCCTGCAAGAGCTGCGCCACCGTGCCTAAGTCAAAGCCCACCCCGCGCAGGGTGCGCACCAGCTCGAGACGCTCGCAATCGGCCTGGGAGTAGAGCCGGTAGCCCGCCTCCGTCACCTGCGAGGGCCGCAGGAGCCCCAGCTTGTCGTAGTGGCGCAGGGTCCCCACGCTCACCCCGGCCCGTTTCGCCACCTCGCCGATGCCCAATAGCTCGCTCATCTTGACCCTACAACGATTGTAGGCTTTACCCTCTGGCTTTGGAGGTATGGAAATGACGATCACACCGATAGATTCTTTGTCCAATCAGCGGGCTGCGCTCGAGGCGAGCAGCATGGAGATGTTCCGCGAGCGGGTGATGATGCCCTTAGAGGTCTTCTGGAAGCCCTTTTTGAACCGGATGCCCCAGCAGGAAGGGGCTGACCCTGCCCTCGCAACCGCCCAGGCTTGGGGCGTTTATTCGCCCCAGGACGGGGTTGAAGAGGGGTTGAAGGCGCTGGATGAGTTCGAGCGGGCTGGAGTTTGGAGGGCCTGTGTGGCAACGATTAAGGAAGCCGCCCGGCGTCTCGAGCCCGCCGCGCACGGGATTGAACTTGGGGACATCCAGTTCACCCTGCTCCTGGGCAGCCTGCGCGTCTTACGCGGGAAATACGGGGCCTACACCGGGGCGCAGATGCCGGGGTTCGCGATGGTGCTGGGCTGGCCTAACCCGGTCGGGTCGCCGCGGTTGCCCGTCGCCAGTGCCCACGAACTCAACCACATCGTCCGCTTCACATACGAGCCCTGGACGGCAGAAACTACCGTGGGCCAGTACATGGTCGCCGAAGGATTGGCCGAAGCCTTCGGGGTGGAAACCGTGGGAGACGAGAGCTTGGTGGGGCCGTACTCAACTGCGCTTTCGCCGGAGCAACTGGAAGCGGTAAAACCGCGCTTCAAAGCGGCTCTAGAGACCACCGGCTTTGACACCCTGCGCGGCTATATCTTCGGCGACTGGGCGGCGGAGCAGTTTCGCTATCCCAAGCAGAATATTCCCGACTACGCGGGATACACCGTCGGATACGAGGTGGTGAAGGCTTATCTGAAGCACACCGGCAAGAGCGCGGCGGAGGCGACTTACATCCCTTGGCGAGAAATCGTGGAAGGGTCTCGGTATTTCGAGTAGCCGGAAAAGTAGAGGGCCGGATCTGGCACAAGCGAACAGGCCGCTGGGTTAGCGGCCTGCTTGTGAGCATAGACCCGGCCTTACGATTGTCGAGATTACGAACCGCTCGAGCTGCTTTGGGCGCTCCCGCCGTCCATCCCGAGCTGCTTCTTCAGCCGGGCTAAGTCGTCGTCCACGCCCTTGTCAATGTTGAGGGCCTCGAGCTGTTTGTCAATGTCGTCCTTGTCCATCTCGGAGAGGGCCGCGTGCTTGTCCTCCATGGCCTGAACGCGCTGCTCCATCTCCTGGAAGGCCCCCACCGCCGGGTTGGCATCGAACTTGGAGTCCATCCGGCGCACCGCCTCGGCGGCCTCCACGCCCTTTTGCCGGGCGACCAGCAGGGCCTGTTTGCTCTCAGCCTCCTGGATTTTGCCCTCCAGCGCCTTGAGCTGGGTGGTCAGTTGGTCCACGATGCTCTGCTGCTGCTTTACCTGCTGGCTAAAGCCATCGGCCAAGCTCTGGGCCTGGGCTTTGCGCTTGAGGGCCTCTCTAGCTAAGTCCTCCTTCCCGGCTTTGAGGGCCTCGGTGGCCTTCTCCTCCCAGCCCGAGACCTGCATCGCATAGCTTTGCTGGTCGCGCTTGAGCTTGGCGAGCTGGGCCATGGTCTCGGCCACTTCCATGCGGGCGTCGCGCAAGGCGGCGCGCATGTCCTCGAGGGCCTGCGCGATGATTTTTTCGGGGTCTTCGGCCCGCTTGATGAGGTCGTTGAGGTTGGCACGAATCAGGCGCGAAAGACGGTCGAGAATACCCATGTCTAGCCTCCTATTAGGAGCTTCAGTGTAGCGCATCGGGTGAAGCGCTCACAACCTTACAAAACGGGGACGTTTGTTGGCTATGCTCACCAGCGTAGCCGCAAAGCGGCTATCCAGGTGAGCGGCATCGCTGCTACGCCCCATGGGCGTGCTCTGGGCTACGCCAACTTGCTGCCTTAGCGCGGGACCTTTTTCCCATCGCAAGAAAATATGATAGCATCTGGCGCAGATTTTGTATATAAGCAATGAGCAAATAGCGATGAGCTAAAGACTCCCCCTACTTCTCGCCAATTTCGTACATCCCGAGCCTCGCCCGGTGCCCCCTGCATGCAGGGGGCGCTAAAGGCGCAAAGGCGATTGCCAAATTGCTGACGACCTCGGCACGTGTGGAGGTCGCCTTTGACGTTCCCTGCGACCCTCGCTACTTCAGCGGCGCGGCGAACACCGCCACTGTCCCCGGCCCGGTGTGGGCCATCACCGCCGCACCGGCCTGACGAATTCCTTCGATCACCACACCTTCTTTTTTCATGTGAGAGCGCAGCTCCTCGAGCGCCCCCTGGTCGTATGCGTGGGCCAGATGCACCCGAGCCCCCTCGGGGAACTGGCGGTGGAAACGCTCGGCCAAGGCCCGTAAGCCAGAGTTCCAGCCCCTGGCCCGCTCCACCGGGTCTACCGCGCCGTCCTTAATCTCCAGCAGCGGCAGAATTTTGAGCAGCGAGCCGAAGAAGTGCTGCAAGCCCGAAATCCGCCCGCCCCGGCGCAGATAGTCCAGGGTGGCGGGCAGCACGTAGCCCCGCATCCGAGCGCGTAAGGGGGCTACCGCCTCCTCCAGCCGCTCCCAGCTCACCCCGGCCTCGAGTTTGTGGCGGGCCTCGTCCAGCACGAACTGAAGCCCGCCATTGAGGCTCTGCGAGTCCAGCACCCGGATTCTGCCGCCGAACTTCTGCGCCAGGGTTTGCGCGGTTTGCATCGTGCCGGAGAGCTTGCCTGAGACGTGCACCGAGACCACCCGCTCGTAGGTGTGCAGCAGCCGCTCGTAGAGTGCCTCGAGCTCGGGTGGGCTGACCTGGCTGGTGCTGATCTTCTTCCCCGCCTTTTGCGCCTCGGCCACCTGTTCGGGGGTCATCTCTACGTGGTCACGGTAGCTTCTGCCGTCCACCACGACCTGCTGCGGGACGGTGTGGATGCCCTGCTCGGCGGCCTCTTGGGGCGAAAGCCCGAGGGTGGAGTCGGCGACATAAGCGGTTTGGGGGGTCATTTTAGCCGAGTATAACGCACTCTTTGCGGATTCATCGTTCCAGGCTTCACACCGCGAATCCTGTTTTTGGCCTCTGCCCCTTTGCGGGATGTAGGGACGACGGGCCCGTCGTCCCTACGCGCTCCTTTAACGCGGCCCCGCTACTGTGAAGGCCACGAAAGGCTCGCTCAGGAGGAGTTTTCCGCCCTTCCGCACCGTCACCCTGGCCTGGTTTCCCGCACTGCGGACGGTATAAACATACCCTTCGTTCTGGAAAGCGAAGCCCCCCGCGACACTTTTTCCGCCCTTGATTTGCAGCGAAGGGGTGCTCGAGCCGCCCGGAGTGTTGAAGTTGAAGCTCTGATAGGTCAGATTTCCGCTCGAGTCCTGGCGGACCAAAACGCTGCGGCGGTTGCTGAACCCGAAAAACCGCGTTCCGGGAGCCCAGCGGCACTCGGTTTCGCCACCAGGGAGTTTGAGCGAGACAATCGGCTGGGTGAAGGCCAGATCGGGGTTCTCCAGCATCCCCGGATTGGCCGCGTGGACGAACCCCACCTCTTTCCCACCGAGTGAGAGACCGTAATAAATCTGTCCTGCACCAGGATCAGGTTGGCCTAAAGCATAGATTTGACTGCTATAGGAGGCGGGTTTCCGTTTGCTAAAGCGGGTAATTCGCACCTGATTGGCTCGGTTTGGGTTCCCGATCACCGTGAGGGTCGGGGTTTGTAAGCCGTCACAGATGAACCAGGCCGACTCCGCGCGCCCGTTCAGCGTGAGATACGTGCGGGCCGTGGTATCAGACTGTGCCAACGCGCAGAGCAGTAAAACTCCCAACCACAGGGCGGGTTTCATAGGCTTCAGGTTAAGGCCTTTGGGGCTCGAGGCAATAAAGACAGATGAACCTTCCGTCTGGAAGAGCAAAATCTCACCTTCATCATCCCAAACATGGTTTTTCCCGGAACCCGGCCCCCTGACCCCGGAACCCTACAAACTGTAGGCGTAAAACCCGTACACCCCTGGCCCAGTGTGGGTCGAAATCACCCCGCCCACCTCGCTCACCGACCGCTCCTCCACCGGCAGCCCCGAAGCCGCTACCTCGGCTTTGAAGGCGTCCACCGCGTGGACATCGGCATTGTACAGGTAGTAGATGCGAATCTTTTTGCGCCCCGCCGCCCAGGTTTTGAAGGCGTCCACCATCTCGGCCAGGGCCTTTTTCTCACCCCTGGCCCGCCCGGCGGCTTCCACCCGGCCCTCCTTGACGGTGAGGATGGGCTTGATGCCCAAAAGCCCGCCCAACAGGGCCTGCGCCCCGCCGATGCGCCCGTTTTTCTTTAGGTATTCCAGGCTCGGCAGGGTAAAGCGCACGATGTTGTCCGCCCGGATGCGCTCGAGTTCGACCATTACCTGGCTCATATCCGAGCCCTGCGCCAGCATCTCGTGGGCCCGCTCGACCATCATCCCGATGCCCTGGCTGGCCGCCAGCGAGTCGAAGACGGTGATCTTGCCGGGGAACTCCGCTGCCGCGAGTTGGGCCGAGCCAAAGGTGCCGGAGAGCTTGGAGGAGATCAGGATGGCGAGCACGTGGTCGGCCTTCGCCAACGCCCGCTCGAAGGCCGCCTTGAAATCGGCGGGGGAGGGCTGGCTGCTGCTGGGCATGGCGGCCCCGGCTCTTACCCCATCGAAAATGTCCTGCGGGGTGATCTCGAGCCAGTCCTTAGCGATTTTGCCCTGGAAGTTGACATACAGCGGCACGATTTCCACGTCCAGGTCTTTGGCGTGGGCTTGCAGGTCGGAGGTGGAGTCGGTGACTAAGGCTACGCGCATGATTTCTCCTCACAAGAACCGTCAAACGTCTTGGTCAACGTCCGACGCTAAAACTGCACTTTCTAATGCCGTAAGTCTAGCACAGGACTTATTTAGCCTTGTGGGCTACGCCAAATTCCAAGCAGTCTCTATCCTTGCCTCCCTTGGTAAGGGGGTCATCCGAGGTCGCCACAGGCCAGGTGTTAGGCGAGCCTACTTTGGTTGACGGGGGAATTCTTGCCGCACCTGCCGCAAACTCCATTTCCGCCGCTACGCAAACCTCGTCAATCTGTATAGCGAGGCTGATGCTGTTGTCAACGCGAAACCCCGGCCCGCCGTGGCAGCGCAAAATGAGCCCGCTCCCAGAGGAGATGACGGTGGCATACGTTTTCGGGGAGAGAAGAGGACCAGCTTTTAGCCTTCAGCTTCCGGCTTCCCAAGCGTTAGACTTTGACCACCATGCTTGGAGTCTGCTACTACCCCGAACACTGGCCCCGTGAGCGCTGGTCCGAGGATGCCCGGCGGATGCGGGAGTGCGGCATCACCTACGTACGTATCGGCGAGTTCGCCTGGAGCCGCATAGAGCCTGAACCGGGTCAGCTCGAGTTTGAGTGGCTCGAGACCGCTATAGAAACCTTAGGCAAGGAAGGGTTAAAAATCGTGCTGGGAACGCCCACCCCCACACCCCCCAAGTGGCTCGTGGATAAATATCCCGACATCCTGGCCTATGACCGGCAAGGCCGAGTGCGGAATTTCGGCTCTCGCAGGCACTACACCTTCAGCAGCGAGACGTATCGGCGTGAGACGCGCCGCATCGTTACGGCTGTAGCCGAGCGTTTCGGACAGAACCCGGCAGTGGCAGGCTGGCAGACCGACAACGAGTATGGCTGCCACGACACCACGCGGAGTTATGGGCCGGAGGATGCTAAGGCGTTCCGCATGTGGTTGAAAACTAGATACGGCCAGATTGACGCACTTAATAAAGCCTGGGGCAACATCTTTTGGAGCATGGAATATCTCGACTGGAACGAGATTGACCTACCCAACCTCACCGTCACCGAGGCCAACCCGGCGCACTGGCTGGACTTTTACCGCTTTAGCAGCGACCAGGTGGTCGCATACAACAAGCTGCAAGTCGAAATCCTGCGCCAGCACTCGCCTGGGCGCTTCATTGCGCACAACTTCATGGGCTTCGTCACCGATTTTGACCACTTCAAAGTAGCCGAGGATTTGGATGTTTCCTCGTGGGACAGCTATCCGCTCGGCTTCACAGATTCGGCGATGCCCGGATTGAATGATGAAGAGCGCATCTTTTATGCCCGGAGTGGGCATCCCGATGTTTCCGCTTTCCACCACGATTTGTACCGAGGTACGAAGCGCCGCTGGTGGGTGATGGAGCAGCAGCCGGGGCCGGTGAACTGGGCCTATCACAACCCCTCACCTGCGCCAGGGATGGTTCGGCTATGGACCTGGGAGGCCCTGGCGCACGGGGCCGAGGTGGTCTCCTATTTCCGCTGGCGGCAGTTCCCGCAGGCCCAGGAGCAGTTCCACGCCGGGCTCAACCGGCCTGACTACGCGCCGGACGTGGGGTTTTTCGAGGCGCAGAGGGTCGCACAGGAGCTGGAAAAGCTCCTGCTCCCCGAGACCACCCAAGCCCCCGTGGCCCTGGTCTACGACTACGAGGCGGCCTGGCTCTACGCCATCCAGCCGCAGGGCTACACCTGGGACTACACCAGCATCGCCCTGAGCTTCTACCACGCGCTGCGCGGCCTCGGGCTGGATGTGGATTTTGTAAAGCCGGGAGCGAGCTTGGAAGGCTACAAACTCGTCGTCGTACCCAGCCTACCTATCGTCACAGACGCAAGCTTGGAAATGCTGAGAAATGCGGCGGGGACGGTAGTATTTGGGCCGCGCTCGGGTTCTAAAACCGAGTCGGTGAACATCCCGGATAATCTTCCGCCGGGAAAGCTCGAGGAACTTCTACCCTTGAAGGTGACTCGAGTCGAATCCCTCCGCCCCGGACTAGTCACCACGGTGACATGGGAAGGTCAGGGGTACGAGACCTCGATCTGGCGCGAGTGGGTCGAGAGCGATAAACTCCAGCCCTCGGCAACCTTCGAGGATGGCAAGGGTGCGGTTTGGCGGAGTGGAAACCGGCATTATCTAGCTTTCTGGCCGACCAAGGGCTTCCTGACGAACTATCTGGGTGTGATTGCCCAAGAGGTTGGTTTGCAAACCCACACCCTGCCCGAGGGTTTGCGCCTGCGCAGACGGGGAAACCTGACTTTCGCCTTCAACTATACCGCCAACCCCCGCCCGCTCACCCTCCCCGGCGACACCCAGTTCGTGCTTGGGGGTCGCACCGTCGAGCCCTATGGGGTTTCGGTCTGGAAGGGGTAAAATCGCCCGCGATGTACAAGCGTGAATACCGCAAACAAGATGGTCGGATGCTCTACCTCTACGGCCTAAAGGAACATGTGCTCAGGGCTCTTCAGGAGGGCGAAAACCTCGGGGCTCCTAAGTCCCATGCCCGGTGGCATCCGCTCCGGCAGGAGTGGGTGGTCTACGCCGCGAGCCGTCAGGGGCGCACCTTCTTGCCGCCCAAGGAATTCGACCCGCTGGCGCCCACCCAACCCGGCGGCTTCCCCAGCGAGATTCCCTTCGAGGACTTCGAAATCGCGGTGTTCCAAAACCGCTGGCCTTCTCTCTCCCCCAACGCGGGCGAGCCGCCGGAGGGTTTGCCGATTCCGGTGCGGGACGCGCATGGGGAGTGCGAGGTGGTGGTCTTTACCCCCGAGTACACCGGCAGCTTGGGAAGCTTGAGCCCGGAACGGCGAGAACTGCTCGTGCAGGTCTGGGCCGACCGCTATAAAGAGTTGTACAGCAGGCCCAACATTCAGTTCGTGATGCCCTTCGAGAACCGGGGCGAGGCCATCGGGGTGACGCTGCACCACCCCCACGGGCAAATCTACGCCTACCCCTGGGTTCCGCCGATTCTGCAAAAGGAGGTGGCGGCGTTCCGGGAAAAGCCGGTGCTCACCGAGCTTTTGCCCAGCCTGGGGCCGTACACGGTGCTCGAGGACGACCACACCCTGGCCTGCATCCCGCCCTACGCCCGCTACCCGTATGAGACTTGGGTTTTCCCCAAGCAGTTTCAGCCGGGGCTGTGGACGTTTAATGAGGCCCAGACGAAGAGCTTCGCCGCCGTGCTGGGCGGGGTGGTGCAAAAGCTGGACCGACTTTTCGAGCGCCCGATGCCCTATATCATGGCGCTGCACGCGGCACCCAAGGGGGAGGAGGCGCATTTCCACTTCCACGTCGAGTTCTACCCGGCCCTGCGCACCGCCGACAAACTGAAATATCTGGCGGGGACCGAAATCGCGGCGGGAACCTTTGCGATGGACGCGCTGCCTGAAGAAACCGCGAAGACCCTGTGGGCGGTTTAGTGCTGGGCTCTGAAAGTGTATCCTTCGTCTTGGGCAGCAAAAAACATGGTCAAGAAATCCTTTCGGCGCACTACTTCTTAATTCTTGGAATCAGAAAGTGTTAGGCTAAGCTATGAACAGCACGGCATTGGCTCGATTGCGCAACTGGATGGGCGAGCGCGGCCTCGAGCAATTCTTTGTCCAAAACCCTGAGAACTTCGCCTGGCTCACTGGCGGCGGTGAGAATACCGTCGTCACCTTCCGCCCGGTGGGAGCCTTGCTCGAGGTCACCCCCGATACAGTGCGGCTGCACAGCTCGAGAATCGAAGCCTCCCGGCTACGGGAGGAGGAACTGGGCGAACTCGAGGTCGTCACCTATCCCTGGTACGCTCCCCTCCCGCAAGGACCGAATGACTCGGGCCACGACCTCACCCCGTTGCGCTTGGTGTTGAGCCTTGAGGAACAGAACCGCTACCGCCTTTTAGGCCAGGAGACCGCTGCCGCCCTCGGTGAGGGTGTGCGCTTCGCTGACCCCCAGTGGAGTGAGTATGACCTCGCCGCTGCCGTCTCCGAGGAACTGATCGCCAAGGGCATCCAGCCGCTGGTGCTGTTGGTGGCCGGGGAAGAACGGGTCTTTCGCTACCGCCACCCGGTGCCTAAGCCGCGTCCGCTGGGGCGGCTGTTTATGGCGGTGGTCTGCGGGAGGCGAGCCGGGCTCGTGGCAAGCGTGACTCGGTTGCGCAGCTTCGGGCATCCTGAGGCCAAAGCCCTCAACGAGCAGGTCTGCCAGATCGAAGCCGCCACGCTGAATGCCAGCAAACCCGGAGCCACCTTGGGCGAGGTGCTCGAGGCCACCAAAGCTGCCTACGCTGCTATCGGGCGGCCTGAGGAGTTTGAGAACCACCATCAGGGCGGGCTGGCGGGTTATCGCCCCAGGGAGGTGCTGGCCGTGCCCGGTGAGGGGACGCGGCTGGGGCACGGCATGGCCTTGGCCTGGAACCCCTCACTCCCCGGTGGCAAGGTCGAGGATACGTTTCTCCTCAGCGAAGAGGGCTTAGAGAACCTCACCTTCGACCCCCGCTGGCCGGTGATGGAAGTCGAAGGCCGATTGCGGCCAACCGTCTACGAGGGGTAAATACGGTTATGGGAAAAGCAAACCCTCAAACCTGACCGTACATCCTTTGCCCGTGGGTGTGGGATTCCTCTTGCGCTAGACTTCCTCAGCCATGCATTCCTGCTAAGGGGGACGGAATTGGCGTGAGGTTTGCATCGCCTCTTGAGCCTCTTGATAAGGAGGCAAAAACGGTATGCTATTGAACCGATGTTCAAGGATATTTTTGGTCAAGACCCCGAAGCGAGCGTCTCCGCTCCAGGCCGCGTGAACCTGCTCGGCGAACACACCGATTACAACGGCGGTTTTGTCTTTCCCGCTCCGCTCCCCTATCAGACTTACGTCGAGGCCGCCAAATTCGAGGGCCTCGAGGTCTATGCTGAGAACTTCAAGGAGACCAAATTCCGCGACCTGGCCTCCGGCAAAAAAGGCGACTGGCTCGACTACGTGGCGGGCTGCGTGTGGGTGCTGCGCAAGCATGGCTTTGAAATCCCCGGTCTGCGGGCCTATATCCGTAGCGAAGTCCCCATGACCGGCGGGCTGTCCAGCTCAGCGGCCTTACAGGTCTCGACCATGCGTGCCCTGCGGGCTTTGTACAACCTGCCCATTGACAACAAACAAATCGCGCTCTTAACCCAACAGGGCGAGGTCGAGTACGTGGGCGTGCGGGTCGGGGTGATGGACCAGATGGCGAGCTCGCTGGGAAAGCTGGGTTACGCGCTGTTTCTCGATACCTTGAGCCTGGAGTACAAGCTGGCCCCCCTTCCTCAGGGTTACCGTGTCGCAGTGGTAGATTCCGGTATGCCGCGCCGCCTGGCGGAAGCGGGGTACAACACCCGCCGCGCCGAATGCGAGGAGGCTTGCAAGCGGCTGGGGATCAAGCTGCTGCGCGAAGTATCGGTGAAAGACTTGTCCCGCATCGAGGCCCTGCCCGAGCCGCTCAACCGCCGCGCCCGGCACGTGGTCACCGAAAACGCCCGCGTCCTGGAGGGCGTGGAGGTGCTCGAGGCGGGCGATTTCAAACGCTTTGGCGAGCTGATGGTGGCCTCGCACAACTCCCTGCGTGACGATTACGAGGTCTCGATTCCTGAGCTGGATGAGCTGGTGGAGCTCGAGCTAAAGCACGGGGCCATCGGCGCACGCCTGACCGGGGCGGGTTTTGGTGGTGCGACGGTCGCACTGGTCGAAGATTCCAGGTACGAGGCGTTCAAAGCAGGTGTGCAGCGCGATTATCCCAAGGCCGGGTTTTACTAACGTCGACCATTGACTGTTTACAGTTGACCGTAAAGGCTTTGTCTCAGGTCTCGAGTCGCAAGTCTCGGGCCAAAAACAAGGTGACCTGTGACCCGAGACCCTTATTGCGGTCAACAGTCAACTTTATTGTGGGGCGTTCGACCTTCGGCCTTTGGCCTTAGACGTAAGCTCCGCTCATGGCTGAACTCCCCTCCCTTCTCGCGGTATTCGCCCACCCCGACGACGAAGCCTTCCCCACCGGCGGAACCTTAGCCCACTACGCCCGGCTGGGGCATAGGGTCTATCTGGCCTGCGCCACCAGGGGCGAGGTCGGGCAACTCAAAGACCCGTCTCTGGCCCCGCCGGATGGTTCCCCGCTCGACATGGCGGCCCTCCGCACGGGGGAACTCGAGGCGTCCTGCAAAGCGCTGGGCATCGAGCCCCCGATTTTTCTCGGCTACCGCGACTCGGGTCGGAAGGACCGGCTGCGCAAGGATGACCCCCAGGCCCTTTACAACGCCGACTTGTGGGAGGTCGAGGCCAAAATCCGCGAGGTGATCGCCCAGGTTCGGCCCAAAGTCCTGATCACCTTCGACTCCCATGGCGGCTACGGCCACCCCGATCATCTGGTGATCCACCGGGCGGCCACGGCGGCGTTTTACTCCAGCGGCCACCTCCCCGATCCCCCCCAGCGCCTGTTCTACAGCGCGTTCACCATCGAACGGGCCGCCGCCATGCAGCAGAGCGGGCAGGCCAGCAGCATCATGGACGGCCTGGACCCCCAAGTCTACGGGGTTTCCGAGGGTACGATCATCCTTAGGATGAACGTGAGCGACTATGTTCCCAACAAGATGGCTGCGGTGCAGGCCCACCGCTCACAGTTCGCTCCGATGACCGCTGAAAGCGTCCCACCGGAGCGCCGGGCTCAGATGCAGCAATGGATGGCTACGGAGACCTTCGCCCTGGGCGGCACTCGAGGGCCAATCCCGCATTGGCCCTTGCTGGACATGTTTGAGGGGATGTAAAAAGTCCTTCTCTATCGCTAAGTAGTTTTACAGCGTCATCGGTAGGGGCAGATCTGCGGGTCTGCCCTCAATCCCCAGCCCGCAATGATGCCCTCGAGGTTGGCACGGGCTCGAGGCGCGATGGGCTTGGCGTACCAGAATCCCCCCATCTGTCAACGGGTAATAACCCAGCACGATCCATTGGCGACCTCGCATGGCCCCCTTTGCAGCGCAGCCGCATCAAGGGGGGTTGGGGGATTATTCTTTACGCCCTAGGCAATTCCTGGGTCGTTTGGTTCTCTTCGGGCAGCGAGCGGATTTCCTCGGGGGTGATTTGGTATTTGTCCCCGCACCAGTGGCACGTCACCTCGGCCCCGCCGTCCTGCTCGATCATCTCCTCGCGCTCCTGGGCTGAGAAGTAGACCAGCGCGTTCAGGGCCCGCTCGCGGGTGCAGCGGCAGCCAAACTGTAAGGGGATATAGCCCTTGCGGTAGCCCACCACGGTAAGATCCGTCTCCTGGTACTCCAGCCCCTCGAGCAACGCTTCTATCGTGCCTTCTAAGCCCCGCTCCAACAGCAGGTCAGTGATGCTGTTGCGGCTGGAGAGATTGGCCTCGAGTTGCCGCACCACCTCGTCGGGGCAATCCGGCAGCACCTGCACCGCGATTCCACCTGCCACCTGCACCTCGCCCTGCCGGTGAACCCGCACCCCCAACAACACCGCCGAAGGGGCCTGCTCGGACTGCCACAAGTAGCGGGCCAAATCCTCGGCAATCTCGCCGGAGACCAGCTCGGTGCTGGATTGGTAGAGTTCCTCGTTGGAGAGCAGGCGATCCACCTTGAGTTCACCCCGGCCCACTGCCGCCCCCACGTTGAGCTTGCCATCCGGGCGCAGAGGCGGTTCGACCCTGGGGTTTTTCACGTAACCCCGCACCAAGCCATCCGGCGCGGCCTCGGCAATCGGCCCGCCCAGCAGGCCGTCCCCTCGGAATTGCAGGGTGATGCGCTCCTTGGGAGTCTTGGACAGTAGAAAGGTCAGCAGCAAGGCCCCGGTCATGGCCCGTCCCAGCGCCGCGGTGGGGGTGGGGGAGAGGTCGTGGCGGATTCTGGCTTCTTCGGCGATGTCGGTTGTAAGGGCGGCCAGCACGCGAAGGTTTCCGTTCGCCGCGAGCCCCCGAATCAGTCGTCCCATAACCTGTTTATTGTAGCGGGGAACGGGGAAAAGATAGGGGGATAAGACAGGGTTCTGGGAAAAGCGCTTAAGGCGGAGGGCAGAGAGCCCTTGACGCTTTAGCCCTCTGCCCTATACTCTTTGCTCCCGGCTTTTCCGGACCCCGGAACCCCGTTTGTGCCTTTTCGCTGGAATTTCCTGACATTTTTGCGGTATCCTGGGAAGGTGAACCTCGACTCTCCGCGCATTCTCGTGCTCAACGCGGGATATGAGCCTTTGGGACTCGCCAGCGTGAAGCGGGCCGTGATCCTGGTGATGAACGGCACCGCCGAGGTGGTCGAGGACAGCGGCGACTACCTGCGAACTCCTCGCGCACCCTACCCTGTTCCCAGCATCATCCGCCTAAAACGTCTGGTCCGCCGCCCTCCGGGGCGGCTTGCGCTTAACCGGCGCAACATCCTCAGGCGCGATGCGTACACTTGCCAATACTGTGGCAAAAAGGGCTCCGACCTCACCGTGGACCACGTGATGCCCAAAAGCCGGGGTGGGCGCGGGGTTTGGGAAAACCTCGTGGCAGCCTGCCGCCCTTGCAACCTTAAGAAGAAAAACCGCACCCCCGAGGAGGCCGGGATGCACCTGGCCCGCCGCCCGTCCGCGCCGCGTCACGGCCTGCTCCTCGTTGCTGATTTGCCTAATATGCCCGAAGCCTGGAAGATGTATCTACCGGAGATCGAGCACAGGTAAAACCGTCAAGGGTCTAGATTCGAGGGTCGAGAGCAAAACCCTATAGGGACACACGGTTATGCGTCCAGCGTGTGTCGCTTGTCACCATGATCAAAAAACCACTGTTGTGTTGAGCCAAGGCGAAACATCCCCCACGCGCGTCAACACTCGAGTACTCGGGCAGAAAAAGACGTTCTTTTCTACCCGATATGTCACGTTTTGGAGCGCGTGTGGGATTCTTCGTCGCAAAGGGCGCTCCTCACAGTGACAATGGGGGTGATTTGTGGCTTTCGGGGTTTGCCCTAGAGTCCCCTTTAGAATAGCCCCTTGCCCATCCAGGCGATGATTTTCGACTTCGACGGATTGCTGCTCGACACCGAAACCCCGGCTTATACGAGTTGGAACAAGGTATATCAGGATTATGGACAAAGCCTGAGCCTCGAGCTTTGGCGCGAAGCTCTGGGACGGCGTGGCGGGGAAGGTTTTCGGCCTCTTGACCATCTCACCACGCTTGTCGGCCCATTGTTTGACCACGACGCGGTGGCTGAGGCACGATGGCAGCACAAGATGGATTTATGTCACGCCGAGAAACTGCGTCCAGGAGTAAGTTCTATTTTGAGCAATGCCAAAGAACTGGGTTTGAGCCTTGCGGTGGCCTCGAGCAGCGGAGCCGAATGGGTTTTGCCTTGGCTGCACAAGCACGATATTTACAAGGAATTCGCGGTCATCCGCACCGGGGATGATGTCGAGCAGGTAAAGCCCGCTCCCGACCTGTTCCTGAGCATCGCAATAGAATGGGTATAGAGCCGGAAAACTGCCTGGTCTTTGAAGACTCACCGAACGGGATTCTCGCCGCTCACGCCGCAGGAATGCCGTGCATAGCGGCTCCTTGCCTGCTCGAGGACTTGCCTGCCTCGACACTTTGGCTGAAAGCGCTCGACGAGATGCCCCTAGCCCAAACTCTGAAGCGGCTAGACCACGCGTAGGACAATTTTCCCCCTCGCGCGGCGGCTCTCGCTCAGGCGGTGGGCCTCGGCGGCATCGGCTAAATCGAAGGTCGCGCCCACCACGACCCGTAGCTGCCCGGCTTTGATCAAACGGTTCAGGCTTTCCATATCCTTCCCGCTCGGACGCACCAGAATCCTCAGGGCGCGAACGCCCAGCGCTTTAGCCCGTTCCTCGGGAGCGGCATTCGCAATCGTGACCAGCGTGCCACCCGGTTTGAGGACCTCGAGCGACCTCTGAGTCACCTCGCCGCCCACGCAGTCAAACACCGCGTCCATCTCGCGTACTACCTGCTCGAAGGGTTGGGCGGTGTAGTCTACGAATTGATTGGCCCCGAGTTCTCTGACCAAGGCCTCATTGGCGCTCGAGGCCGTCCCAACCACCTTGGCTCCCCTGGCCTTCGCCATCTGCACCGCCAAGTGCCCGACCCCGCCCGCCGCCGCGTGAATCAGGATGGTCTGCCCGGCCTGTAAGTTCAGCGCTTCCAAAGCTTGCCACGCCGTCAATCCAGCCAGCGGCAACGCGGCGGCCTCCTCGAAGCGCAACGTTGCCGGTTTGCGGGCCAGCTCGTCGGCGGGTGCGGCGGCATATTCGGCATAAGCCCCGGCAGGCTTGGGAAACTTCGGCATCCCGTATACCGCATCCCCAACCTTGAAACGGGTTACTCCTGGCCCGATTTCCTCGACCACGCCCGCAATATCCCAACCCAATATCGCTGGGAAGGTTTTGAACCCTCCCGAAACTCCTGAGCCCCGGCGAGTTCCCGCGTCCACCGGGTTTACCCCGGCGGCGTGAACCCGCACCAGCACCTCCCCTTGTCTGGGCGTGGGCCGCTGGACTTCCTCGAGCCTCAACTCTTCCAAACCACCGAATTTATGGATAACCGATGCTTTCATGGTCATATCCGCCA
>PSMF01000215.1:0-3317 GCA_040290005.1 Meiothermus sp. | reverse complement strand
TAGGCGTTTGGCAAAGCGGAGCCTCGAGGGGTCACGCTTGAAGCCGATGGATAGATTGATGCCCAGCATCGCCACGTTGGGCGGGTCATTGGTGGTGCGGATTTCCCCCTCACCGTGCTCTTGCACGTAGCGCATCCCGCGCAGTTTGAGGGCCTTGGCGAGCCCCTTGCCTCGGTATTCGCGCAACACCCCGGTCATACCGATCACCCAGAAGCCCGCTGGGTTCTTCATCAGGCTGGTATAACCCACCAAGCTGCCGGTGAATGGGTCGGCTCGCCGCGGGTCAACGGCGACAAAACAGGCCTCCTTGACAAAGTGCGGGTCGTCGAGTTCCTCCTTCATCCACTGCTCGAAGCTGCGCTTGGTGAACTCCAAGCCCATCGGCACGTCCTGTGAGAGAACCCAGTCCAGTTCGTAGAGCTTTCTGGCCGCGTCCGGGTCGGCTTCCAGCAGCTCGGTCAGGCTTTTGATCTCGAGGCCCGCGTCCTGTACCTGCTTTTCGATGTGCGTGTAGGGGGTGAAATCGAAGCCCTTGGTTTGCAGCCTCGAGTTGTAGCGCCGCCACTCCTCGACAAAGCCGCGCTTCTCCACGAAGCGCCGGGACTCCAGTTTGTCCTCGGCGAAGCCCACCACCAGCTTTTTGGGCTCCTTGAGCTGTTTTAGCAGGTGCTGATACAGCGCCTCACCGATGCCCTTACGCCGGAATTCAGGTCGCACCCGAATTCCCAACAGGTACTTACCCTCTTCAAAGGCATGACTGTCCTCCTCGGCGTGGGCCAGCGCCACCACGCCCGCATCGCCATACTCGGCGACCCACTCGCTGCGGAAGTATTTGGGGTCGTGGTTGGAATCCCAGTGAGCCAGCATCTCCGGCGTGACCGGCCACTCGGGCTCTACGGCGTTCAGGATGTCGGCGGCAACACCAAAGTCTTCGGGTTTTTGGAAGGGGCGAATCTTGATCATGGTTTGTACCTCTTGATAAGCGCTTTGGATGCGCTCTCGAGCAGTCTGGTCCAGCTCGAGCTTCATGTCGTAGCGGTCCAGGCCCTCCCAGTAGCCGTCCGGCGTGACATTATGGGTGACGAAGCCGAGCTTCTCGAAGAAGCCGAAGGTGTGTTGGCCTGTGTCCAGGGCGATGGATTCCAGTTCGGGCGTTTGGGACAGGCGGAACAGGCGCTCGAGCAGCAGCCGTTTGCCCAGGCCCGTGCCGTGCAGGTCACGCCGCACCATGCCCCAGGTGAGGCCACCTTGCTTGCCATCGCTCTTGGTATAAAAGCCGCCGCAGCCTACGATTTCTCGGCCTCGCTCCATCACCAAGTACGTTCCCCGGTCTGCCGGGTCACGGAGAAAGGCGTTGTAATCGGCACGTTCATCCACAGAGAAATACTTGGGCACGTTAGAATCGAAAACCTCTAAGCACCCGTTCTCGTCGGCCTCGGCGTAAGGGCGAATTATGGTATTCACGTCTTCAACTCCTTGCTACAGATAGACGACTCTCTCCGGCGTAAACACCGTCGGGTTGGCGTGGGCAATCTGCCAGACTTTGCGCAGCACCGCCTCGGGCTTAGGATGCAATCCCAGGTGCGAGAATGTGCGGCACAGGCCGCGCACGTCGCGCTCCAATATCTCCTTGGTGTGCGGGTTTTTGTCCCACTCCACCACCTGCGGGAAATCTATGACGACCACTTTTCCACGCCACCACAGCAGGTTGAAGGTCGAGTAGTCGCCGTGGATTTTGCCCAGGCTGAGGATCAGGCCGAGGTTATAGATGGCCTGCTCGAGGGCGCTCTCGGCTTCCTCCCGGCTCAGCCCAGCTTCGGACACTCGGGGGGCAGGACCCTCCTCGTCGCCGATGAACTCCATTAGAATCACGTTTCCTGCTTGGGCGACCGGCTTAGGCACGGAGACCCCCGCCCGGTGCAGCGCGTGAAGCTGGTGGTACTCCTCGCCCACCCAGAGCACATTCTGCATGCTGATGCCAAACTCGCTGCTCTGGTCCATCGCCTTGCGCATCCGCTTGTCGCCCACGAAGCGTCCCTCGCGGTACATCGCGTCATTGCGGAAGCTGCGGACGCGGCTATCTACGTAGGGTTTTGCCGCTAGCAGGCCCTGTGGTCCTTGTACCACGTAAACCGTGGCCTCTTTACCCGAACGCAGCTCCCACAGCAGCTCGGTGAACTTCTCCGCTTCCCACAGCGATTGCAGACCGGGGTCGGAGAACTTGGGCGCTGTAGGGTTTTTGAGACCTTCCTCGAGCAGCTTTTTCACCGTCTGGCGGCGCGGAGGTTTGCGAGCCTTGCGGTGGGCACGGTCGGCGAAGTATTCCCCTGCTTGGGGGTCGTCATCTTGCAGTTCTACATCGTTTAGCTCGCCCTCGAGCCAAGATTCTTGACCTTGAAACGAAACGTTGGGCCGTGGGGCTTTTTGTAGGCTCGCACCTTCGGTCTCGAGCCAGTTTTTGTCTTCGGGCAGCATTGGAACCTCGTTGGAATATAGAAAGGGCTTGGGGTGTGGAAACACGGTCAGCGCTTCTGTTTTCATACCCATCACCGTCCTTTCGGGGAAATAAAAATCCGGGGGCAAACCGAAACGCCCCCGGACGGATAGCTTGAGGTTTTATGATCCAAGCATAATCACGCGGTGGCACACCACAGGAGCGACTTTGAGCGCAGACAGATAGTGAGTCGTCATCATGGGTTCACCTCCTCGTAAGGAAATCCTCGACGGGCTGAGGGTAGCATAGGTCTCTAAGTTTTCGCTAGTCACCCCCGTTTTATCCCCATGAACAGGCCCCGCCCGGTGATTCCTTTAGGGTCAAACTGTGCGGATAATCCGGCCCGCTCGAGCGCCCCTCCGTACTCCTCTTTGGTAAACAAAAACAGCGGATGCTCTTCGCCCCAGTGTCGAATCTCTTCATGCGTCGCCTGCATGTAGTGGAACATCAATACGGAGCGCCGCCCTTCTAGCCTGCTTCGGTTCACCCGCACCAGCTTGAGGTTGGGCTCGTCCACCACGTTCATTCCGAGGTGGACGACTTCCCAATTTTCCGGGAAAATCCAGGGCTCGAGTAGGAGAACGCCACCTGGATTCAGATGCTTCGCCATTGTGTTTATCGCCTGTCCCAACTCCTCCGGCCCGTTTAGATAACCAATCGCGCTGAACAGACACGTCACCGCGTCAAAGCGCTTCCCCAACTCGAAATCCCGCATGTCACTTTGGTGAAAAGTCAGCCCCAGATTGTATCGCTTTGCTGCCTTTAACAAATCCGCGCTTAGGTCCAAACCTTCGGCTTGATAGTTAAGCGTGAGGACCTCTAA
>PSMF01000214.1:0-3335 GCA_040290005.1 Meiothermus sp. | reverse complement strand
GCAAGATCTCAGTAAAGCTTCGCCGCCTCCCCTGATATGTGCAGTAAATAGCGTCCTGGACAGGAGCAGATAATAGCGTGCTCGAGGAGAGGCTTGGCTTTGCACCTATTGCTAAGGGGGGCCGTCCGAGGTCGTTAAAGGTTAGGGTCTTTAGCAGTAGACCTTGACCGACGAGGGGATTCTCCCATGCCAGTCGCCATCAAGCGGACGACCGACCCGCGTAGGGGCGCAAGGCCTTGCGCCCCTACATTTCTCGCGAATCAAATAACGCAGATTATTTCCCCGCCACCGCCAGCCCCGCAATCCCGGCCCGCACCCGCTCCACCAAACCCGCCTCGACCACGCTTTTGGCCTTGCGAATGGCACTGAGCACCGCCCGCCCATCCGCCGAGCCGTGCCCGATGAACACCGGCCCTTCCACGCCTAAAAGCGGCATCGCGCCGTACTCCGCCGGGTCCATCTTGGCCCGCAAGTTTTGCAGTGCGTTCCTGACGAGCAAACCGCCGATTTTTGCGACGAAACTACTGGTTAGCGCCTCCCGAATCCACTTGAGCAGCGTTCTCGCCTCGCCCTCCGAGAGCTTCAAAACCACGTTCCCGGTATAGCCGTCGGTGACGACAATATCCGTGGTTCCTTTGAAGATGTCACGGCCCTCCACGTTGCCGTGAAAGCGAATCCCCGGCGTGGACTCGAGGAGGGGGAAAGTCTCTAAAGTCAGGGCGTTTCCTTTCTCCTCCTCTTCCCCAATCGAGAGCAAGCCCACCGTCGGGCCTTTCACCCCCTGAGCCTGGGCGTAGGCCGTCGCCATCACCGCGAACTGCACCAACCAGCCGGGTTTGCAGTCCACATTGGCCCCGCCGTCGGCGAGGTAGACCCGGCCCCGCTCGCTGGGCATCTCGATGAGCAGTGTGGGCCGCTCCACCCCCTTAATACGCCCCAGGTTGAAGAGGGCTGAAGCCAGGGTAGCCCCGGTGTGGCCCATCGCCACCACTGCGGAGGCATCCCCCTTCTTCACCAGTTCCATGCATACGTTGATGCTGGCCCCGCGTTTCTTGCGGACATCGGTGGCGTGGTCACTCATGGTGATGAGCTCTCTCGCGTCCTGGATGGGCAAATCTCCACCCTGGTTTTTCAGCTCCTGGTGCAGAACTTCGATCTGCCCTACCAGCAGCACGGGGATGCCCTCTTTGGCGGCGAGCAGTGCGCCTGCTACGGTGGCTTTAGGGGCGTGGTCGCCGCCCATTGCGTCTAGGGCGATGGGTTTCATACCGCGCGGTCTTTCAACTCGCTCGGGTGTAAGGATAAAAACTCACGCACCTCGAGGTTCATTCGGTCTATCTCGGCCAAATATCCTCCTGCCGAAAGGTGATAGTTATCGGGGTTGGTCTCGGTTTCGCGCAGCCGCTCAACTTGGTTTTGGAAAAGCCGGATGCGCTCCAAAGTGGTCTGGGGTTCCTGTTTATTGCGGATCATCTACCACCTCCACGATGCCGCGAAAAGATTTGTTCCGCTTGATTTGCCAGTGCTCGAGCGTGGCCTGTTTACCCTCGAGTGCGGCAACCCTGCGAATCCAAAAAATGCTGGCCCCTTCGATGTTTTGGGCCGCCATGTGATTGAAGATAATGGCAGCCTCACCCTGAACCTGG
Source organism: Meiothermus sp. (assembly GCA_040290005.1). Lineage (GTDB taxonomy): Bacteria > Deinococcota > Deinococci > Deinococcales > Thermaceae > Meiothermus. The sequence continues at coordinate 1,689 of PSMF01000214.1, read as the reverse complement.
CTCACGTCGAGATTGTCCTCCATCAGCATGAAAATGTCCACATCACCGGGCTCATGCTTAGCGGTGATGAGCGAACCAAATACCACAAACCGGGCCAAACATCCGGTGCTACGGGCGAGTTTATAGATGCGCTCGAGTCGCCGTGCCACCAGTTGCCGCCGGACTGAGCCCGTTCCGAAACGCTGCAAAACTTCAGCGAGCGGCGCTGAGTATATTCCTGGCAGCAGATCGCCTTGTTCGTTGAAGGGCGGAAGGGCCACTGCGGTCAGTATAAAACTCGCTCACCACTCCACCGGCATTGCCCTATGCCCGCGAATCACGAAGCCGCCCGCGTATTCAACCTTATCGGTTGCCAGGCGCACTTTTGGCAGTCGTTTGAATAACATCTGGAACGAGGTCTGTAGCTCGAGCCTCGCTAGCGGAGCCCCGATGCAGTAGTGAATCCCCAGCCCGAAGGTGAGGTGATAATTCTCCGCTCGGGTCAGGTCCAGCTTGTCGGGATCGGGGAATTTGCGCGGGTCGCGGTTGCCCGAGGCGTACATCAGGGCGACTTCCTGGCCTTTGCGAAGGGAAACGCCGTTCAGCTCGAGGTCTTCCAGCACCCAGCGCTCGAACATCGGCAACGGCGTGTCGTAGCGCAACAGCTCCTCGACGGCGGGTTTAAAGAACTCGGAATTGCCTTTGGCGGCAGCTTCTTTAGCGCGTTCCATCTGGTCGGGATTGCGGGAGAGCGCCAGGAAGCCCGCTGTAGTGCCGTTTACGGTGGCTTCGTGCCCCGCGTTCAGCAGCAAGATGCAGTTGGCGACGAGTTCGTCGGCGGTCAGCTTCTCGCCTTGTTCCTCGACCTCGACGAGTGCGGTGATGAGGTCGTCTTTGGGCCGTTTGCGCCGTTCCTCGGCTAAACTCTTGACATAGCTGGAGAAGTCCACGACGGCTTGGTTGGCGGCTTTAGCCTGCTCCTCGGAATACCCCAGCTCGTACAGCTTGACGATGCTCGCCGACCAGGGGCGTAGCAGGTGGCGGTCGGGCTCGGGTACGCCCAGCAGCTCGGCAATTACCCTCACCGGCAGCGGCTCGGCGTAGTCGGCGAGCAAATCCATCCGGCCTGCGTCCTCCGCACGGTCTATAAGGGCGTTGACGATGGCTTGTATCTTGCCCCGCAGCGATTCGACCCGAGCCGGGGTAAATGCCTTGAGCATCAGCCCTTTGAGCCGGGTGTGCTTGGGCGGCTCGTTATCGAGCATGTGGTTTTCCTGAAAATGGTCGAAGTCGGGGGTGAGCGGGTTGGGCGAGGACAGTGGCCCCACGCCACCCGGCGGAGCCGGAAACCTGGGCGGCCAGCCGAGTTCGTCGCGGGAGAGGATGTGGGTGATCGAGCGCCCCAGGCGCTTATCCCGCAGCAGAGCAGAGATGTCGTCGTAGCGCAGGAAAAATACCCTGTTCCACACTTCGTCGTAGAACACCGGCATCCGTTCGCGTAGCTCTTTGAGCGTTGGATACGGGTCGTAGACGAAGGATGGAGCGTTGAGGTCGAGGTGAAGAGTCTGCATCCACGTCCAGGATAATCCCTGTCCTGAAAGCCCTGATGAGGGGACTCCGGGGCCTAGGGTAGCGGGAAAATAACGGCGGTTGTGTTAGGCTCGCCGCGCCCAGCAGGGCGGAAGAGGAATCTTATGGGTAGAGGACTAA
>PSMF01000213.1:0-3338 GCA_040290005.1 Meiothermus sp. | reverse complement strand
CGAGTGGCAGGGGGAGCAGAGCATCGAACTAAGGGCCGCGGTGTATCAGCCTGCCACCAGAAGCTCAAGCGTGGTGTGGCTAACTCCTGTGCCTTTCCGGGAAACCTTGCGCGAGGCGGTGGCGAATCAGGCCAGGGTCTACGTAAGCCCCGACGGAGCCGATTGGTTCTTCAATCAGGGCGTGCAAGTGGTGGGGCCCGAAGAGGCCGACCACTGGTTCAGCCTGCCGCCGGAACCGGTACGCCGCGAAGGGGTCAAGTTGGCCCTGTCGGCTAAGGGTTTGGCCGCGCTCGAGGCCCATCCCGACCCGCTGAAAGCTGCGCTCGGACGAAGCATCGCAAGGGCGTATCGCTCGGGGAATGCCGCGCGGCTGGTGGAAAATCTAGAGCGCTACTGGCAAGCGCTCAGTGAGCCGGTACAGACTTGAGAACCCCCAGTTCACGTTCCAGGTTGACCCTGGCAGGGGTCTCGAGCCGCAAAAATCGCTCGGTTTTGTAGATGCGCTCCCGGCGTAGAAACCCCTCGAGCAACTTTGCCCGTCCGGCGCGGTAAAGCTCTAGAGGTATCCAGATGTACTCCTCGCGAATCGCCCTGGCATAACGGTCGTACGTCTCCGCGTCGCTGCCGAGGATGCTCAAATCGGCGTCGAGGAAAAGGGCGGTTGCAGGGTCAGTAGCTTGGTGGGTTTGGGTCGCCCAAATAAGCTGTTCTACCCCCACGATCAGCGGCTCCGGCAGCCCCATCTCACCGAGCCGGGCTCGAGCCAGCGCCGCGCTCTCCTCCTCGTTATTGTTGCGGGTGGGGTCGTACACCGCATCGTGGAACCAGACGGCGAACTCGAGGGCGGCCCGTTCGGAATGGCCGTCGGGGAGCAGCGCGAATAGGGTCGCAACATGCGAGAGGGTGTGGTAGACACGCTGAGGCTCGCTATAGCGGATAAGCAGGTCGTCGAGGGTACGGAAATGTGCGTCGGGGTCAACGCCGATTGAACCCAAAAGCGAATTCCAACGGGCAATAAGATGTTTGCGCCCCCGGTGGGGAAGCTTGAAGACGGAGCTCACCTCTGCATCCTAACCGAAGGGGAGAGGCCAAATCGCAAATGTCCAAAGGAATCTCTTGACAAATAATTTGACCCAAACTATTCTACGCATATGAATAGCATCAAACGGTCTCTTCCCTATAGGGGGGCCGATCCATCGTCTCCACAAAAATTGATGGACGAGGTAGAAACCGTTCGTCGGGCTGTGCGCCGTGTGTATAAAGCGATGGACCGGGTACGTACCCGGCGCGAGCAGGAGGGGGGCGTGACCCGGCCCCAGTCCTCAGTTATCGAGCTGTTACTTGAGCGCCCTGGACTTTCCCTGAAAGAAATTGCCGCCGCGGTGGAGCTTTCCCAAGGTACGGTCTCGGGGATCATAGAGCGCTTAGTAGCGCGCGACCTGGTTCGGCGCGTCCCGGATACACAGGATCGCCGGGTCAAGCGCCACTATGTGACCGAGCACGTCAAGGAATACGCCGACAAGAAGTCTGATCTGGAGATCGGTTCACCCATCCTACGCGCCTTGAAGCGGGCTAGCCGAGAAGACCGTGCGGTGATCCTCGAGGGGCTAGCTCGGCTCGAGCGGCTGCTCAAGGAAGCAGACTAAACCACCCCCTGCTTTAGTTGGGCCTCTATAAAGCGTGGGGCCTTGGCGGTAGACCTTTGCCCCTCGGAGGTGATTTATGAGCCTTAACCGCACTTCCATTCAGCCTGGTCCTCGCAGTTCGCTCTCGATCATATCCATGATTGCCCTGCTAGCTGGGCCGTTTGTGACTATGCTCGACTCAAGCATCGTCAATGTGGCCCTGCCCCAGATCGCACGCTTCACCGAAGCTCAGCTCTCCGAAACCCAGTGGGTGGCAAGCGGGTATTTGCTCTCCCTAGCTGTGGCGCTTGCAGCTACGGCCTATCTAGCCAAGCGCTTTGGCACGGTACGGATGTATTTCCTCAGCCTGATTGGCTTCACCCTAACCTCCGCCCTGTGTGCGCTCTCTCCGAGCCTAAGTTGGCTGGTGGCGGCTCGTGTCCTTCAGGGGGGGTTCGGGGCCGCGTTGGTTCCGCTGGCGATGGGGATGCTAATGGGCAAGAGCAGGGGTCAAATCCCGGCTGCCGCTGGAATCGTGTTGTTTCTGGCTCCCGCACTCGGCCCCACCTTGGGCGGACTCCTCGTTCACTGGGCCGGGTGGAGTTCGATCTTCTGGATCAACGTACCCATAGGTGCTATTGCCTGTTTTGCTGTCTTAAGGCTACCTAAAGGATTGGGACTTCCGGGAGATCCACAGACCCGCTTCGATGCCTTTGGCTTTACCCTCCTCGCAGCGGGGTTGGCCCTGACCACCTACGGAGCCTCGCGAGGGGCTCAATATGGTTGGTTGACAGACCTGAGCTGGCCTTTCTGGTCGGTTGGGCTGTCCGCACTCGGGGTTTATATCGCATGGGCGCTGTGGCAAGCCGAGCATCCAGTGGTGAGCCTGGCTCCATTCACCCGGCCTCAGTCGGCGTTGGCGCTACTGCTGAGCACCCTGACCTCGGTGGTACAGTTCGCTGTGCCGGTGCTAATCCCGGTGTTCCTGCAAAACCTGCAAGGTTACTCTGCGATGGTGGTAGGGCTGACGTTGATGCCCCAAGGTCTTGTCACCGGGTTCAGTATGGTCGCCACCAGCTCGGTGCAAAAGCGGCTGGGGCTTCGTAACACCGTTCTGCTGGGCTTGCTCTTATTGGCGTTGGGCTCGGCGGGGCTGCTGCTGGTGGATGTATCCACGCCGCTCTGGGTCACAGCCCTCATCCTTTGTGGACGGGGCTTCGCCTCAGGGCTCATCGTCCAGCCACTGCTTAGCGTGCTGTTGGGCAACCTCGAGTCACGTGAAGCTGCTGATGGCAACACCCTCTTCAACATCGCTCAACGGGTCGGCGGTACGCTGGGAATCACGCTGCTGGTGAGCTATTTCCAGATTAGGGAGCATTTCCAAGTAAGCAGGGTTGTGCATATGTTGGGATTGTCCCAAATCTCCTCTGGCATATTGGCTGGGCTTCCGTCGCAGGCTCGAGCACAACTCGCTTATGCCGCAATCACCGGATTCCACGAAGTGATATGGGTGTTGATCTGGGCTTGTGTTCTGACATTTATTTTGGCTTGGTTGCTGCACGATCCGCATAGAGCTGCGAGTTGAACCCCAATGACGGATTTTATAGGCTCTCAGACCCGCCTCTACGAACTCCAACAGCTACTCGCTCAGGTGCTCGAGGTTGGCCCGGATGCGCTCGAGCTGGGCCTGGTTCTCGGCCAGGCGTTGGCGTT
>PSMF01000212.1:0-3352 GCA_040290005.1 Meiothermus sp. | reverse complement strand
GTTAAGCAAGATTTGGCGCTTCATATAGCTGAAACGCAGGCGAGCCTCCGTAAACAACTCGACAAAGTTCAATTCATGATTACGTATGGAGACGATAGCCTCGCCTGGAGCCAGCAAACCTCGGCTACTGTATACGTTAAGCCCGATGGCGGCGAAGATGTTCTGAAAGTGTTGACCTTTTCCCCAAAGGGCGGCCCCGAATCCATTGTCGGGCAAACCAAATATGCGGGTGGGATAAAACTTGACCGCAAGAATTCGACCGCCCAAGCCTTTCTGCGTTGGCTGGGGATTCTGTAGCTCTAAATGCACTCGAGAAAGCACTGCAAAGTGTACTCCCTCGGGAGCCTCCTGCCAACCTCAATCGTGCGCGACGTTTGACTTGCCGTGGACGAACGAAACGATAGTAATCTCGTCCTCAAGCAGCAAATACGACATCCGGTAATCGCCCACCACCAGCAGACGAAAATCATCCCGGTTGTAGACGGGATATTTCTTCGCGGCCTCAGGGAACTGCTCGATTAGCTCGAGCACCCCTCCAGCCATTTCGCAACCTGCGCTTTCTCGAGTTTCCCCTCCGCCACATCCAGACAAAGCTCAAACAGTTCGTCCTCGCTGGCCTCGAGTTCAACCCCGTTCATCTGCAAGAACGTCACCATCGCTAAAAACGCGGTGCGTTTATTGCCGTCCACGAAGGCATGGGCTTTGCTCAGGTGAAATAAGTAGGCGGCAGCCTGTTCGTATAAAGTCGCGTGAAGCAATTGCCCGAAGGCTTCGGCTTGGGGCTGGGCTACAGCACTCTCGAGCGCGGCCTGCGAGAGCACCCCGGCGCTTCCACCGTCTAGCTCGAGGGCCAAATCGTGCAGCACCAGCACTTCTGCTAGCTCTAGAAACCGGCTCAACCTTCGCCCCGGTCATGGGCAGCGAGTTTGGACAGCACCGCTCGGTGTCGCCCGACAACCTTGCGTAAAGCCTGCTCGAAATCCGCTTCCAAAGCCGCCTGGGGACGAATCAAAAACCCTTCCGCGGTGGGAACGACCTCCACCGCATCCCCCGCTTTGAGGCCGAGTGCTTCCAAATGGCTCGCAGGCAAGGTGACGGCGGTGCTGTTGCCAAGCGATAACAAAGTGCGCTTCATATCTAGATTATAACGAAGTATATATTCTCGAGCAAAGCATGTCCCTCAGCCATTTGCGCCCAATACGCGATAAGCTGTGCAAGCTTATGCAAGCACTTTTAGAAGTCATCGTCCCCGTCGCTTTTATCGTGCTGGTAGGTTTCTTCGTCGGGCGGCGAATTGACTTCGACCTACAAACCCTCTCCAAGCTCTCGATTTACGTGCTCGTCCCGGTGCTGATTTTTGATGCAATGCTGCGGGCCAAGCTCACTGGGAGCAGCGTCCTCGGCATCACCGCGGCGTTTTTCCTGGCCTCGGCGTTTCTGTACGCGCTGAGCTTGTCCCTGAGCCGGTGGCTCAAGTTCGACCTCCCGCAGAGCAAAACCCTCATCGCCTCGGCCACTTTCCCCAACTCGGGCAACATGGGCCTGTCGCTGACGTTTTTCGCGTTGGGACAGGCTGGTTTAGACCGGGCGATTGTGTATTTCATCGCCAGCAGCGTCCTAATGTTCGGCATCGGCCCGGCGTTCCTACGGGGTGGCAGGCTCGTTCAGAGCTTGATATTCACGCTGCGGCTGCCGCTGTTCTGGGCACTGGCGGGCGGGCTACTGGTGCGCGGGCTGAACCTGCCGCTGCCGCTCGGATTCGACCAAGGCGTGCATTTGCTGGGGCAAGCCTGCATACCGGTGATGCTGCTGACGCTGGGTGTGCAGATTGCAAATTCCAAGACCAGTTGGGGCTCTTACGAGCTTCAGGCCAGCGGTTTGAGATTAATCGCAGCGCCACTGCTCGCGGCCCTGGCGGGGCGGTTGCTGGGTCTGCAAGCACTGGACATCAAAGTTTTGGTGCTGCAAAGCGCGATGCCCATCGCGGTAAACGCCTTCTTGATGGCCGGGGAGTTCGGCGGGGACGCGCCGAGGGCAGCCAGGGCAGTAGTCGCTTCATCAGTGCTGTCGTTTGTGACGATCCCACTGGCGCTACTGGCAATTGGCATCCGATAGGATTACGTTCCCGACGGACTTTTTGATACAGCGATTTTACCGTCCTGGAGGCTATCTCAAGGCGAAGATGAACCTGGCGGTTGGTCAGGACTGGGGCTCGTCGGCGGCTGTGGGGCGGTATTTAGACCTGGCGGCAGGTCGGGCGGCGTGGGCAGCAGCGGAGTTCCGACCTCGAGCTGGAGCAGCGGGCTATTCTTCACCGAGACGATCAGCCGGTAGTACCCGTCGTCAATCCGGTCAAACTTGGCGGTGAAATCGCCCGGACCCTCGGCCCAGATGGACTTTTCCTCGAAAAGCTGCTCGTCTTTGTACCAGCGCAGCTCTAAGTAGCCCGGCTCCGGCATCCGCCGCAGGATGAGCTTGACCTCCGCGCCCCTCTCGACGGTTTTGATCGTCCCAGTGAGCATGGGCCGGTCGGGGAAGGTGGCTTTGCCGGGGTCGAGCGGGATGAAGGTGTAGCGGCAGCCGACGAGAGTGATGAGCAATGAGCAATGAGCAATGAGCAAAAAACGTCTGTGAAAGGGATTCATAGCCCTTCTCCTGCTGTTACCAAGCTCAAAAGTGCCACCGGTGCCGTCTCCGCTCGCAGGATACGCGGGCCCAATGTGACCGGGGTGAAGCCTTTGGCCTCTAAAATCTCAATTTCGGAGACCGCTAAGCCTCCTTCGGGACCGGTGAGGAGCGCGGCGGGCTTGTCAGGGTCGAAGGAATCGCGCACCCTGGCCGACGAACCCGGATGGGCCACGAAGCCCTGCTCGACTCGCGGAATGAGCTTGAGCGAAATCACCGGCTTGACCTCGGGAACCACACTGCGCTCGCACTGCTTGGCCGCTTCGACCCCCACACGGCGGAGGCGAAGGAGCTTGCTCTCCCCCATCTCGCGCACGACGCAGTGCTGCGTCAGAACCGGCACAATCGCGGCCACGCCGAGCTCGGTAGCGGCTCGAGCTACGTCGGCGAGCTTATCGCCTTTGAGAAGTGCGACGTAGAGCGTGACCGGCTGGGGGGTCTCCCTCGAGGCCGTCCAAGTCTCATTCACCCTCAAACTCACTAACCCAGAATCCGCGCTCAGGATGACTGCCCGACCTTCTAAACCTTTCCCGTCGAACACAGTCAGCACGTCCCCAGGCCGCGCCCTGAGCACATCGGCTAGATGCCGAGCTTCGCGGCCCGAGAGCTCGAGTTCGGACTGAATCGTTTGAACAAAGGCGCGATGGGGACGCATAGGAAGGTTGAC
>PSMF01000211.1:0-3359 GCA_040290005.1 Meiothermus sp. | reverse complement strand
CGCTTGGTACCCCCGTCATTTCACCGCCCCCGACGTAATGCCTCGGATGAGCTGCTGCGAAAAGATCAAGTACAAGACCACTGCCGGAACGATGGCCAAGGTAAGCGCGGCCAGTACGGCGTTGTAGTCGTTGACGAACTGCCCCAAAAACACGCTGGCCCCCAAGACGATGGTCTTTGTCGCTTCACCGGGGGCCAGGATCAGGGGGAACCACAGGTCGTTCCAGATGGGGATCATCGAGATCGCCAGCACCGAGCCGATGGCCGGGCGCACCAGGGGCAGGGTGAGCCAGTAGATGCGGTATTCGCTGGCCCCGTCAATGCGGGCCGCATCCTTGAGGTCTTTGGGCAGTTGCCGCATGAAGGCGGTGAGCACGAACACCGCGAGCGGGATGCCCTGGGCGGTATAGACCAGGATCAGGATCCATAGGGTGTTGACCAGACCCAAGCTCACCGCGAGTTGGAGAATCCCGATGGTTCCCAGCCGAATCGGCACCATGATGCCGATGGATAGGTAGAGGGCGATGAGGGTATTTGGCCGAAAGGTGTACTCCGCTAGGGCGAAAGCGGCCATCGAACTCACCAGGATGATGAGCAAGAGCGAGCCCGCCGTGACCAGGAAGCTGTTGAGGAAGTAAGCCGGGAAGTTAGCGGTAGCGGCCAAGGTGCGGAAGCCCTCGAGGGTAAAAGTCTGCGCGTTCGGCAGGGCGTAGGGTGCGCCGAAGATCGCGAGTTTGTCTTTGAAGGCGTTGAGGATCACCAACAGCACCGGGAACAAAGCCAGGATCGAGTAGGCGATCAGGGCGATGTGAATGCCGATGACTCCGATCACTAACCCACCCCCATCCGCTGTGGCACACGTACCACAAGAACTGCCTCCTTAGAACTGGATATTCTGCAAGCGCCGTTGCCAGGCGAACAGGTAGACGAGCACCCCACTCAGGATGATCAGCAGCATCACCCCCGCCACCGTGGCGCCCATGTAGGGGTCGCCGGGCTGGAGTTGATAGCCAAAGAACGTGCGGAAGAAAAAGGTCCCCAGGATGTCCGAGGCGAAATTGGGTCCGGCCAAGGCACCCTGGGTGGCGTAGATCAGGTCGAAAGCGTTGAAGTTGCCCACGAAGGTCAGCACCGCCACGATGCCCACGGTGGGCAGGACGAGGGGAAACTGGATCCTCCAGAAGACCGTCCAGGCCCCGGCCCCGTCTACCCGGGCGGCCTCCATCAGCTCGTCGGGGATGCGGATCAGAGCAGCCAGAAAGAGCATCATGGGGATGCCGATATTCTGCCACACCGAGATCAGCGAGAGGGTGGGGAGAGCGGTGGACTCGAGCCCCAGCCAAGGCTGGTTGAGGTTTCCTAGCCCCACCGCATCCAAGATTCCTTGGGAGATGCCCCAGGCGGGGTTCAGGATCAGCTTCCAGGCGAAGCCGATGATCACCACCGAGAGGATGGTGGGGGTGAAGATGATCGTGCGGTAGATCCAAGCCCCACGGATACGGGTCACGAGCAGGGCCGCCAGCAGCAAGCCCACGGGGTTTTGCACCAGCATGTGGATGAGGAAGAATTTAACATTGTTCCAGAAGGCGTTCCAAAAAGGTTTAGACCATTGCTCGGTGGTAAAGAGGGCGTGATAGTTCTGTAGCCCGACGAAAGTCTGCGGGCCATTCGCGGGCTTGTTTTGCAGGGAGAGCGCGAGCGAATCGAGCAGCGGGTAGATCATGAACAGCGTGTAGATGACGACCGCCGGGGCCAGAAAAACCACCACGTGCCAGGGGAATGGCCTACGCCTCATACAACGCTCATGCGACCCCTACCAGCATGGGAGGGGATGGGGTTTCCCACCCCCTCCCACGGGGGAACGGGTCACTTACCCTTCTGCGGCCCGTACCATGAGGCTAGGTTCTTCTGCACCATGTCGGCGGCCTGCTTGGGGGTCATGGTGCCGTTCAGGACTTGCGCCGAGGCATTCCAGAGGTCATTTTCGTTGTTGGGGTTGGCGTTGCGGGAGAGGATCTGGTAGGCGGTGCGGAAGGAAGCCTGACACTCCTTACGCCAGTTGAGGAAGGTCTGGGCCACAGGATCAGAGACGGTATAGGAGACGTTCGCTAAGGGGAAAAAACCCGGCAGGGCGTTGGCGTAAAGCTGGGCAAACTCGTCGCTGGCGACCCAGGAGAGGAAGGTGCGGGCGGCATCCTTGTTCTTGCTGGCCGCGTTGAGGCCGATAGCGATGTCAGGATGGTCGTTAATCACGCACTGGCTGGCCCCCAGGTTGGGGAAGGTGTAGGGCTTGAAGGCCCCCAGCTCGAGCTTGGGGTTCATCTGGCGGAAGGTGCCGATGTCCCACGAGCCCGCCGGGTAGATGGCCCCCCGGCCCTGGGCGAAGAGGTTCTGCGAGTCGGGATAGGCCAGGGCCTGGTAGCCCCGAGGCAGGTAGGGCCGCCACTTGGCCAGCGCCTCGAAGGCTTGCAGGAAGCCACCCTTGTTGTACTGCTGGGTCCCATTGATCAGGCCCTTGCGCCCGGTCTCGCCTTTCCAGAGAGTGGGGCCAATGTTCTGGTATCCCATGGTGGCCGCCTCCCACTGATCCTTGGTGCCCATCACCAAAGGCGAGTACTTGCCGCTGGCTTGGACCTTTTGCAGCGTCGCCAGGAACTCGGCCTCGGTCTTGGGCTCAGTAAGCCCCAGCTCGCGGAAGATGGCCTTGTTGTAGAGGAAGCCGTGGATCACCGAGGCCATCGGCACGCAGAAGGTGGTCTTGCCATCGTCGGTGCTCCAGGCGGCCTTGGCGACCTCGGAGAAGTTGTTCATGCCGGGGAGGTTGTTGAGGCTCTCGAGGTGCTTGGCGTTGAAGAGCTCGAGGCTCTTGTCAAAAGGGCGGCAGGTGATGAGGTCCCCGGCGGTCCCGGCCTTGAGCTTGGTGTCGAGCACCGCGTTGTACTCGGTAGGAGCCGAGGGCGCAAACACCACCTCGATATTGGGGTACTTCTTCATGAAGGCGGGAAGGATAGTCTCCTGCCAGATCTTGAGGTCGTCGTTGCGCCAGCTTTCGATGGTGAGCTTGACCTTGTTCTGGGCCAGCACCGGGGATAGCGCTACTAGACCCAGCAACCAAATTCCCAAATGCTTTTTCATTCGCCTAGCCTCCTTTCAACACCTAGCTTAGTCCGGTTGGATCACCTTCCGCCGCGATCAGGTCAACGGGCCTTCGCGCTGCTGCCTGGGCTGCCCTAGCTCCTGATTTGGTTAGCTATTGGTATACACTCCCTCTATAGAGCGCGTCAAGGCCAGCTCCTGTAAGGGAGCATCCATATTCGCGTGGCCGGAGCCTCATCTGGCAAAGCGTTTCCCGCCCAACCC
>PSMF01000210.1:0-3359 GCA_040290005.1 Meiothermus sp. | reverse complement strand
TTAGGCTCGCCGCGCCCAGCAGGGCGGAAGAGGAATCTTATGGGTAGAGGACTAATTTTGGGGACGGTGATATTAGCAGGATTGGCTTTGGCACAAGCCCCGCAGCCAGCGACGGTGGCAGGCGGATTTAACGGGCCGCAGGGCGTGCTGGTGGCCCCCGACGGCTCGGTGTACGTGGTGGATTCCGGAACCGGAGGTCCCAAGCAGTACATGGTCACGGGGATGGACGGGAAGAAGGTCCCGGTGGGGGTGGGCGACACCGTCCGCGTGGTGCGCATCGGTCCCAACGGCAAACAGGAGGTGGTGGCGCAGCTTCCGTCCTCGCTCGAGGAGGGCAACCCCGAAGGGGCCTCGGGGGCTCTCGGCTGGCCCTGGTCAACGGCACGCTCTACGCCACCAGCCAGGGCTGGAACCCGGGTGTGGCGAAGGACATCGGCAACCGCTGCCGCTGTTCGCGGCGGTGGTGCGGCTGGAGGGCGGCAAGGCCAGCGAGGTCGCCAACACCTGGGACTTAGAAAGCGGGCAAAACCCCGACACCTTCGGCCCCGACTCCCACCCCTACGGCCTCGCCGCCGGGCCAGGCGGGATGCTCTGGGTGGCAGACGCAGGCGGCAACGACCTGCTCAAGATTGACCCCTCTAGCGGCAAAGTCAGCGTGGCGGCAGTGTTCGCCGGGCTGCTCTGGCCCAAGGAGGTCCCGGTCCCACCGATGATGGCACAGGGCAACCCCGAGCGCGGCGGGAAGATGGAGCTGGACCCAGTTCCCACCGCCGTCGTGCCGCAGGAGGACGGGAGCGCCTTCGTCTCGTTGCTCTCAGGTTTCCCCTTCCTGAGCGGAACCTCCAAGGTGGTGAAGGTTGCGGCGGACGGCAAGGTCAGCGATTTCGCCACCGACCCCAAATTCTCCATGCTCACCGACCTGCGCCAGGGGCCGGACGGGAACTTGTATGCGGTCTCCTTCGCCCGCTTCGAGTTTGGAGCCCAAGGCCCCGCTCCAGTTCCGGGTTCGGGCGCGGTCTACCGCATCACCCAGGACGGCAAGGCGACCGCGGTGCTCGAGGGCCTGCTCTTCCCCACCTCGCTCGACTTCGGCAAGGGCGGCGACTTGTACGTGACAGTGGGCGGCGCGGGTGCGCCGGGGTCAGGGAGCTTGGTGATGTACAAGGGCCTAGCGAAGTAGGGACGCAAACCTACAAACCCCGCAGGTCGGATGGTTTGGGGCTCGAGAGTCCAACCTCCCGCACAAATAGATACCCTCTCCTACGATGCTAGGAGAGGGTTAGGGTGAGGTCGGTTCCGAGGTCGTTCACATACACCTCACGTTCAGGACGTAGATTTTCGAGCCTCAATTTCACCGTTCTAGACATGATCTGTTTTTATAGGGGCGAACCTACGTTTTCGCCCTTCAATCTCCACAGGCCAAAGAACCGCGTTCCTGTCGTGGCAAAATCGCTGACCGGGTATTGGGGGCAATCACCAGAATTGCCCCTACAAACATCCCTCATTACGCACAGATGTAGAGGCTGTTTTCTCATGGGGCTCGAGAACACCCAACTCTTCACAAAGCAAAACCTCCCTGAGCGGGAGGCTTTTGGCATTTGGCTTTAGGCCGTCACGGGGATGTGCTTGGAGAGCTTGGCAACGAAGTTGGCTTTGGGAGCCGCGCCGACCATCACCTCCACCGGCTGGCCGTCTTTGAACAGGATGATGGTGGGGATGCTCATCACCCGGAAGCGCATTGCGGTTTGAGGGTTCGCGTCCACGTCAAGCTTGGCGACGGTGAGCTTGCCGTCGTAATCGTTGGCGATGTCTTCCAGTACCGGAGCCACCATGCGGCAGGGGCCGCACCACTCGGCCCAGAAGTCCACCAGCACGGTGCCCTTTTCTTTGAGGGTCTGGTCAAAGTTGGAATCGTTTACTTCGATGGGTTTTGCCATGTCAAAGCACCTCTCGAGCCCCACTTTAGCACTACAGCTTGGGGGTGAAGCAACCCAGTACACTTTTTATAGCGCCTTTGGCGCGTTGACCGTTAACCGTCAACCGTTTACCGCAGAAGCGGGTTTTCCGGTCAACGGTCAACCGTAAACAGTAAACGTCGTATGGCCCTCCTCCAAACCCCCGAATTCACCGCCGCCCTTGAGCTGTGGCGGCGGGCTGAGTTCTGGGAAGTTCACGAGGCGCTCGAGCCCCTCTGGATGCGGCTAACCGGCCCTGAGCGCGAGTTGACGCACGGGGTTATTTTGCTGGCGGCGGCTTTGCACAAGGCGAACTCGAGCAGGAACGGCGGATGGCGCAACTTTGATAAAGCTTTGCGGCATCTGGACGGGCTTCCTGACCCTTTTGAAAACGTGCAGGTGGCGACACTAATAAAGGAGGTACGGAGGGCCTTGGAAGACCCTCCCTACCAAGCGAAATTTCCTATTCTGTAGTGAGCCTACGCGGTCTCGTCCACGGTTTGGGCGTCGGGCGCGTTTTTCATCACCGATTGGATACCGTCTTCCATCGCGCCAGTGGAGGAGTAGGTCTCGCTGCGTCCGATCTCCTCGCCGTTGCCCGCCTTGAGCACGAAGTAGGGGTTGCCATTGGAGGAGGTACGGCGCTCGTAACGGGCTTCTATCCCCGCGTTTTTCCGCACCGACTCGATGCCGCCCCTTGCCCCATCTTTGCTGGTATACAACTCACTGGTGAGGATCGTTTCGCCGTTTCCGGCTTTCAGGTTGAACATGAACTGCCCGTTTTTGGTCTGCGAGAGCACGAACTTGCTTGCCATAGGCACCTCCCAAAACCTTCAACTTGAACAAAAGACAGCATACTCCACCGGGGTGTAGTTATGGAGTGTTGACAGTTTCATGAAACTATCCCAGTACGTTTGCACCGTGGAGGAAAGCCTATGAGGAAGGGATTCCTGGCGGTTTGTACCCTGGCTTTGAGCTTGAGTTCGGCCCTTGCAGCCAAAATTGCGGTCTACCCCTACGACGGGGCCAACGTTCTCGCCGGACAGCGTTTTGACCTGCGGGTGGAAGCCTCGGAACTTCAGGGGAATGTCAGCGCCTACACCATCACCTTGGATGGTCAGCCGGTGCAGAGCTTGGTGCAAAGCTCTGCCGGGGCCGGGCAGGCCGAGTGGACCCTGCGGCAGACCTTTCTGCGCTCGGGCGAGCACACCCTCACGGTGAGTGTGACCGACGGGGCGGGCAAGACTGAGCGCAACGTGAAATGGACCGCGCGGGCGAACCCCCGCGTCCTCCGCGCCCCCAAGAACATCATCCTCTTTGTCGGCGACGGGATGGGCTGGAACACGCTGAACGCCGCCCGCATCATCGCCAAGGGCTTCAACCCGGAAAACGGCGTGCCCAGGG
>PSMF01000209.1:0-3367 GCA_040290005.1 Meiothermus sp. | reverse complement strand
CTCCGGGGCGGTCTGGGTGAGCCAGAACAGCCGCATTTGGTGAATATGCGAGAACATCTGAGCGACAGACGTGCTGCCTTCCATCGCTTTGGCATCCAGGCCGTTTTCGGGCAATGCGCGAAGCAGGTTGAGCAGGATGGTGTTGCCCCGGTGGTAGGAGTCCAGCAGGGCCTCGAGCACGCTTTCATCCGTTGCCTTCGTCATAAGCCCCCGTTTGTTGATACAGTAATCGTAACTCGAGTTACGATAGCATCATATTCACGCTCGAGTCAAACTCAGTTCTATGAACTTGACAGGTGATAGGGACTAAATCGCCGTTCCCGGACTATCCCACTTTACGCCCAAGAGCTTGGCCCAGGTCGCGGCGAGGTCAGAGAAGGTTTTTCTTGTGCCCAAGTCCCTTCCTGCCATTTCCGGCCCGACCACGAGCAGCATTCCGTACTCGCGCGTGTGGTCGGTTCCGCGATACGTCGGGTCGTTTCCGTGGTCGGAGATGATGAAAAGGTAATCTTGCGGCCCGAGCGCGGATAAGAATTCTGGCAGCCTCGAGTCGAACTCGGCCAATGCTTCCGCGTACCCTTCGGCGTTGCGTCTGTGACCATATTTCGCGTCAAAGTCCACAAGATTCGTGAATACCAGACCACTGAACTCTTCACGCATCAGCTCGAGCGTCCGCATCATCCCCTCGTCGTTGTTACCGGACTTGACCTCCCAGGTAAAACCCCGGTGCGCGTAGACATCGGGGATTTTCCCCACCCCGATCACCTCCAATCCGCCTTCCTTAATCACGTCCAGGACATTATGGGGAGGCTTGAGGGCGTAGTCGTGCCGCAGGTCCTCGCGGCGGTAGAAGTTGCCCGGCTCGCCCTCAAAGGGCCGGGCGATCACCCGAGCACACGCCAGCGGGCCGACCAGCATCTCCCTTGCCACCTTGCACCAGTCATAGAGCGTCTCCAGGGGGATTCTGCCGATGTGCGCCGCCACCTGGAACACCGAGTCCGCCGAGGTATAGACGATGGGAAAGCCGGTTTTCAGGTGCTCCTCGCCGTAGTCTCGGATGGCCTCGGTGCCCGAATACGGCTGGTTGAGCAGCCAGCCTCCGACGTTTATACGCTCTATGTAAGCTTGCAAAAAGTCCTGTGGATAACCCTGTGGAAAAACCCGGAAAGCGTCGTCCAGGTGGATGCCTACGAACTCCCAGTGGCCGGTGGAGGTGTCCTTGCCGGGGTTGACCTCGTTCATGCGTCCGAAAGCCCCGCCGGGGTGCTCGGTTTGGGGCAAGGTGCTCACTCCGGGGACGTGGCCTAGGCCGAGCGCAGCTAAGTTGGGCAGCTCGAGGCCGGTTTTCAGTACGGTATGGTCGAGGGTATCGGCACCCTCGTCGCCGAAATCGGCGGCATCGGGCAGATAGCCCAGGCCCACCGAATCAAGCACAATACAGGTGATTTTCATAAGCCTCAGGATACCGTCTGCTAAACAAGATGAGTTATGAAGAGAACTCTGTTTGTATTTCTCGTCTTGGGCCTCAGTGCCCTGGCTCAAACCGGTCTGACCCCGGCCTATGGCGGCAGTTTTAGCATCAAGCTCAAAGGCTACGACCTGGGCAAGTTCCCCGACCGCACCCTGATCCGTGTGAAGGGTGACATCGCCAAAAACGGCTCCGTGTTCGGTGCGTACATGGCTTCCACACCCAAAGAGGGCGCGGAAACCAACTACAACGAGCGCTTCCTCCAGATCGAGTTGCGCACCGCGCCCAAGGCTAAAGCCACCTATGTGGTGGGCGACCCAGCGAAAAAGGGCGTGCAGGGGACGGTGAGCATCATTGATGACCGGAACGGCAAGAGCAAAAGCTGGGGCGGGATCGGCAAGGTGACGGTGGTCGCGCTAAGCCAGAACAGCATCACCCTCAAGGGCGACAGCCTGCAGATGGTCAGCAGCAAAAACGGGAAATATACGATGAGCTTCGTGCTGAAGGTGGACAATCTGGTGCGTGCTCCGTAATGCTGGCGAACGCCGAAACGTTGACCGTTAACCGTTGACCGCGAAATACGTCGTACGTCCTATGTCTAAGGCCAAAGCCGTTTTTCGTAGGGACGTACGGCTGTACGTCCGGCGCGCGTCAAAACCTAAATCGCCAAATCACTACGGTGTTATTCTGAGCGCAGTCGAAGAATCCCACACGCGCTTCAACATATAAGTGCTCGGGCATCGTGACCCGTCTTCTTGCTCGAGCATCCGTGTACAGACGCGCATCTGGGGATGTTTCGGCGGAACCACGACTCCCTATGGTCATTACCACTTCGTTCCGCTAAGGCAGGACAACGGAATCGATTTAGTAATCGTCACGAAACTTCCAAAACCAAAAACACAGTTCCCGTCCAGAAGGGCAAAAATGTTACCTCAAAAGCCCTGTCCTAGACGGGAACTGGTTTTTAGCGTTCGTCGTTCGGCGTTAGAGCTTCGACGCATCCCTATCGGCCCAGCGTGGCTTTGCAAGTGCCGATGTCCTCGAGGTTGCTGATATTGCCGTCTTTATCGGTGTTGAAGAACTGCAGCTTGCCGGTGAGGACGGTGCTGCTGGCCTGTTGCTCGAAGCGGCAGCGCAGCCAGGAAGTGCCGCTGTCGGCCCCGCTCGGCTCGGTCATGTCCAGCAGCGCGTTTCCCTTGTCGCTGATGAAGAAATACGACGAGAGCTTGTAGCCCTTGAACACCAAATCGCCCTCGAAGTCGCCGTTGCTGGCGGCGTTGGCGAGGGTCAGGCTGCCGAGGTCGTCGAGCTTATCGCCCTTTATGCTGATCTGCCACTTCTGGCCCACCGCCAGCTTGGGCGGCCAGGCGGTGCTGGAACTGGCGCTCGCGGTGGCAGCGGCCTTGGGCGAGGCTGTGCAGGTGCCGATCTCCTGCGAGTCGGAGTTGGCATCCTTGAACATGTAGAGCTTGCCCTGCATGGTTCCGCCGTAGTTCTGCGGGTCGAAGCGGCAGCGGGCGTAAGGATATTTGTCGTCGCCCAGGTTCAGGCGCAGGATGTTGTCCTTCTGCCACATCGCGGCGCTGAGCGATTTGCCCCCCGAGACCGCCGCGCCGATGGGGTCGCCGTCGCCGTCGTGAGAGGAGAGCGTCACGGTCCAGTTCCCGCTCCACTGCCCACCCTGCACCTGCACCTGCCAGGTTTGGCCTTCGGTGACTCTGGGGGGCCAGGCGGCGCTGCCCGAACCCGTAGTCTGGGTCGGCGTGGGGTTGGTCGTGGTTTGTTGCGGGGTGCTGCTGCGGGCCAGGTTGGGCACGTTCGGCCCCACCAGGCCCCAGGCCAGCGCGGTCGGGCGCATGAAGCCGGTGCGCGAGCTGTGGTCGCCGGAAACACCCGCGC
>PSMF01000208.1:0-3387 GCA_040290005.1 Meiothermus sp. | reverse complement strand
AGGCCAGCTTGACCTTCCCGGCCCGATTCTTGCTCCTGGCGGCCATGAACCCCTGCCCGTGTGAGGTGCAATCTGCCCAAACCGGTAATGCACCTCTACCTGAACCTCATCCCTGTCCGGGCGCACCGTCACCGCCTCTACAAGCTCCCGTGCCACCGCCTGCCTCTCTTCCGGGGTGAGCATGTCGATCCTCTCCCGCAGGTGAGAGGCAAGCTCCTCGAGGGTAACCAGGGACTCCTGGCGTCTGTGCTCTTCGATCACCTGCCGACGGGCCCCGTCCAGCGCCGCCTGGACTTCTTTGACCCGGGTGTCTAGCTCCTCGAGGCGGCTGTAGTAGCTCTCCTTATCCACACCCCCCTCCAGGTACAGGTCCAGCAGCCGGGCGCGGGCATCGAGGAGGGAGCGCAGGCGTTTCTCCAGCAGCGCGGCCTCGTTCTCCTCGCGAGACTCCCCTTTCAGAAAAGCCTGAAGCGCCTCACCGGGGTTGAGCAGAAAGGAGCGGATGTCATGCCAGATGGCCTCCTCCAGGTCTTTCCGGCGCACGTGGGGAGAGGTGCAGCGCATGGAGGGGATGGGTGAGGCCTGGCGGTTCACCCGCCCCACGCAGGCGTAGTAATCCGCTGAACCGACATAAGCGCGTCCGCAGGTTCCACAGCGGATGAGCCCCTTGAGCATGTACGCGCTGCGGGCGTTGCGGGCGGCGAAGAGGGCGTTGCGGGAGAGCTGTTCCTGCACGGCCTCGAAGAGAGCAGGTTCCACGATGGGCGGCACGGCGACCCTCACCAGTTCCGGCTGGGTCTTGCGGGTTCGCTTGCCATAGGTGTACTCGCCAATATAGGTGCGGTTCTTGAGCAGCCGCAGCACCCCACCCCCTCGCCAGACTCCGGCGGTGCGCTTACCCCGTACTCCGCGACCGTCCCGCCGGTATTTGGGGGGGATGCCCAGGCGGTTGAGCTCCCTGGCCACCCGATCGGTGCTCCAGCCCCGCTCGGCCACCCAGGTGAACATCTGCTGCACCACCACCGCCTCCTCAGGGTGGGGGGTGAGGCGACCCTCCTCGACGGTGTAGCCGTAGGGGACAATACCCCCCAGGTACTTTCCGCTCTGGGCAGCCTTGCGCAAACCCAGGCGGCTGCGTTCGGCGAAGGTGTCCCGCTCCCACTCGGCGAATACGGCCATGATCCCCAGCACCGCCTTGCCGATGGGGGTGGTGGTGTTGATGTTCGGCTCGGAGTAGCTCATGAGCCCCACCCCCCAGGCCTCCAGGCGCTCGATGAGGTCGTAGGCCAGGCGCACCTTGCGGGCCAGGCGGTCAAGCCGGTAGACCAGCACCACACTGAAACACCCCTCCCGTGCGTCGGTGAGCAGGCGGGCCAGGCCGGGCCGGTCCTCCTGGGCACCCGAGTAGCCGGGGTCGGTGTAGGTGTCTGCAATCTCGTACCCCAGTGCTCCTGCCCAGCGCTCCAGGACCTCGAGCTGGGCCTCGAGGGAGTAGCGCTCGACCTGCTCCTCGGTGGAGACGCGAGTGTAGATGGCACAGCGCTTCATAGCGAGCGAAACTCCCCGTGTACGATGCCCACCGGGAGGGGATATATGGCGGCTTTCTTACCGGCAGGGAGCTGGAGGCCGCCGTCCGGCAGGAGCCAGTACACCTCGCCTACCCCGCTGACCGGGCGTACCAGACATGGCTCAGTGGGCAGGCGGTACAGTAGAGGCCGCCGGGGGCCCTCGATCAGGCCCAGCAGGACGATGCCCCGCTCTCTGGCAGGCCTGCGCTCCACCACCACAACCGAGTCCTCTTTGATGGGTACGTCCTCGCTACAGAGGGCATCCTGTCCGGGCCTGGCCAGGAAGAAGTCGGTATAGCTGGAACGGGCAGGAAGGAACCGGGCATCAATATAACCCTGGCCGGGCGCTTCTTCTCCAGCGCAGGCTGGAAGCAGCGCTGGGTAGTAGGACAGCAGAGCGATGCCAGGAGTGGAGGGTGTGAACTCAACGGAATCTTCGCTGAGCAGGGCATCCACTGAAGGGAGGTGGAGGGCTTGCAGCAGCGAATGCAATCGGCCTACGCTCACATCGCGAATGTCGTGAACTCCGCGCTCCAGTTTGGCTACGAGGGAAGGGGAAATGCCCGCAGCCAGGGCCAGGCCCTCACGTGAAAGGCCGAGATTTTCTCGTCGTGTCTGCAGGAGGCGTGCCCAGTTGGGGGTTGTGAGGGAGGAGGGGCTGGAGGTGCGAAAGCTCTTTTTTGCCATAAGGGGATTCTATTACAAAGAGTTGCCAGTAATGAGTTACTGGCAATATGTTATTTACAAAAAACAATAACATATTGTAGAGTGATCGCATGGCAAATGTCGTGCAGCAGTTGCGGGTTCAGGCGGGTTTGAGCCGGGAGGCGCTGGCAAGGGCTTCTGGAATCACGGTATCACTCCTGACCAAATGGGAGCGGGGGGAGGTGCGCAGTCCATCGCTTGTGTACAGCCGTCAGCTGGCGAGGGTGCTGGCAGGGCGTCTGGGTGTGAGCGAGGAGCGGTTGCTGCTCCAGATTGCGGAGGGATTTGAGTGCCCGCCCAGCCAAGGCGCATAGCCCTGGTGCGCCGGTTTTCCACCAACGAGGGGGACCTGATGGCTCAGGTGCGGGCGGTCGGGATCGTCCTCGGTAAAAACCAGGGTGCGCGCGGCGCACCGGAAGAGCCGAAGGCGGTTTCTCATAAATCAGAAAAGATGAGAAACATGAAGGCTAAACTGTGTATATGAGCGGCGAAAGAGAATTTTTCCTGGCGTCTCCGCGTGAGTGCGGCATCGCGATCTCGCTGCCCGCAGGGACGGTTGAGGGGTTGCGACGCCTTACTGGAGAACTGCCGTTTCCCGCAGGAGGCCCCAGGCTCGAGGTGGCCTTTGACCTCGAGGGGATGGGCGTCCTGCTGCACCCGCTGTCGCTGCTCCCGGACCGCCTGCAGGACGTGCTGGAGATGGGCGGAAGGGCCCGGTGGGCCTCGCAGGGCATTAGCAGCATGGCTGCAGAGGGGCGGCTGCGGGTGGCCGGGGAGCTGGCCTGGCTCGAGGTCCAGGTCTGGCGAGGGGAGCGGATGGAACTGCTCATCCATGAGCTGGAAGAGGAAAAAAGGAATGAGCGACAACCTGACCCGCTCCATCGAGACAGTTGACCTTCCCGGCCTGGTGGCCCGGCTGTGGCCGGAGTCCGGGGCCAGGCCGGGCAAGCCGGGGCTCTGCCGGGCGGTGTGGCGGGGCGACCGCCACCCCTCGCTCTCCCTCTTTCGGGCCCGGGGGGTATGGTTCTGGAAGGATCATGCTACGGGGGAGGGGGGCAACGCCTTCGGGCTGCTGCTCAGGGCCGGACTCTCCCGGGCGGAAGCGGCGGAGCTG
>PSMF01000207.1:0-3401 GCA_040290005.1 Meiothermus sp. | reverse complement strand
GCGGCGACCGCTTCCTGGCCCACCCCGCCGACGCGGCCCGCCTGCGCGAGGTCTTCGCCGCCGACGCGGTCGAGATGGAGGGGGCGGCGGCGCTGTGGACCGCCAAGGGCCTCGCCCTGCCGATGGCCTTGGTGCGCACCATCTCCGACGGGGCCGACGACGACGCGCACGAGTCGTTCGAGATGTTCCTCGAGCAAGCTTCCGAGCGCCTGGCCCAGGTGGTGCGCAAGGTGCTGCAGTGACGGCTCCTCGGACTGCGCCGTGGTACGCGGCGAAAAAAGCGCATCGGTTCATGCGGGAGCCCCATCCCCGAAGGCGCCCCGTCCAGGCCCAGCGCATGCCGCCTGAGTACCGGCATCGCCGGGGGCCGGCGCCATGTCTGCCAGGGGTGGCCGTAGGCCATACCGGCTCTGCCGGTAACCTGGAGTCCCTCCCCCGCATTGAGGATGCGGGGCACTATAGCCCCTTCCACACCATCCCCTTTTCTCTAGAAGGCCGGGGGATGAAATACCAGGACCCAGCTCCCCGTCTCCCTTAAGACGGCCCCCTAGCTTTTACCACCCCCCCTGCCGATATACTCGAGGTGCAACCGCTTGAAGTCCGGGGTCTGACCCCGATCCGCTGAAGCCGTTTGCTGCGACCTCGAGAAACTGGGCAACAGGACTTCGACATTGGGGGTGGGTTCGATGTGGGAACTCGGAGAGGGACTCGAGATTCGGCTCTTTAGCGGCAGCGCCAACCGCCCATTGGCCGAGGCTGTGGCCCGGTCTTTAGGTTTGGGTCTGGGCAAGGCCCTCGTCGAGCGCTTCCCCGACGGCGAAGTACGGGTGCGGCTCCTGGAGAGCGTGCGCGGGGCCGACGTCTACCTCATCCAGCCCACCGCCCCGCCCGTCAACGACCACCTGATGGAACTGCTCATCATGGCCGACGCGGTGCGCCGCAGCAGCGCCGCCCGCATCAACGCCGTGATCCCCTACTTCGGCTACGCCCGCCAGGACAAGCAGACCCAAGGCCGCGAGCCCATCAGCGCTAAGCTCGTCGCCGACCTGATCCAGGAGGTGGGCGTCCACCGCGTCATCACCGTGGATCTGCACGCGCCCCAGATCCAGGGCTTCTTCAACATCCCCGTCGACGAGCTCTCGGCGGTGAAGCTCTTCGCGAGCTACCTCGAGAACCACCACCTCACCGATAACGCCGTGGTCGTCTCGCCCGACTCCGGCCGCGCCGAGCACGCCCGCCGCCTCTCCGAGCGCCTGAACCTCCCGCTGGCGATCCTCGCCAAGCGCCGCATCGGCCCCCGCGAGACCCAGGTGGCCTACGTCATCGGCGACGTGGCCGGCAAACGCCCCCTGATTATCGACGACATCATCTCCACCGGCGGCACCATCCGCCGGGGCGTGGAGGCCCTGGCTGCCGCCGGGGCCCAGGAAGCCATCGTCATGGCCACCCACGGCGTGCTGGTAGGGCCCGCCCACGAAAACCTCTCTCACCCTGCCGTCCGCGAGGTGGTCTTCACCAACACCATCCAGCTCACCCCCGCCATGGGCTTCAACATCCTCTCCACCGCCGACCTGCTGGCCCAGGCCATCCGCAACGTCCACACCAACCAGTCGGTGAGTGCGTTGATTTGAGGAGCCGTCAGCTTTCAGCCGTCAGCGAAAGGCTAGTGGCTCGTGATGAAGGGCACCTCTCCCCGCGCGCGGGGAGGGTTTATCCCCCAGCTCCCCTTGTTAAGGGGGAACAAGGCGTCTGGCGTTTTGCATCGTGCGTTTTGCGTACGACGTAGGACGTAGGACGTACGACCCGCATCGTGCGTTTTGCGTTCGGCCTTTTGCGTACGACGTACGACCCGCGCCCAACTATGGGCTATGGGCTATCGACCATCGACTATCGACACCCCTACCCCGTCGTCTGCTGCGCCGCCCGCAGGTGTCCCCGCTCGCCCAGGCGGGCCGTCAGGATCGAGATGGCGTAGAGAATGAGCAGCGGGACGCTGATGAGCGCGAGGTTGAACACGTCCACGGTGGGGGTGATGACGGCGGCCAGGGTGATCAGTAGTACGATGGCAACGCGCCAGTTCTGCATCAGGAAGCGGCTCGAGAGCAGCCCCAGCCGCGCCACGAGGTAGCTCACCACCGGCATCTCGAAGACGATGCCCATCACGCCCAAAAAGGCCAGAATCTGGCTCATGTACTGGCCCAGCGAGATGTTGGGTTTTACCAAGTCGCCTAGAAAGCTCAGCAGGAAGGGCACGGCGTAGGGCAGGAACACGTAGTAGGCGAAGACCACGCCCACCGCGAAGCTGAAGCCCGCGCCCAACAGGAAGGGGACGGCGAGGCGGCGTTCGTGGCTGTAGAGGCCGGGCGCGATGAAGGCCCAGATCTGGTAGACGATGAAGGGCAGGGCCAGCGCCAGGCCGCCGAAGGCCGCGATCTTGAAGGAGGTCACGAAGGGCTCGGTGATGTTGAGCACCTGGAGATCGGCCTTAACCCGGGCGGTGGCGTTGTAGATAGCGAGGGGGCGCTCGAGCAGCGCTAACAGCTCGATGCGGAAAACGAAGGCGACCGCCGTCATCGCGATCCAGGCCACCAGCGCCCACAGGATGCGGCTGCGCAGCTCCTCGAGGTGCTCCATCAAGGGGGCTTCTCTCATGGCGATCCCCTAAGCGCCTAGGACTTGGCTTCTTCCTTCGTGGGCTCGGGCTTGACCTCGAGCGGCTTGCTCAGGTCTTCCTTGATCTCGCGCAATTCCTTGACGTCGGTGGCTTTCTCGAACTCCTCGCGGATGCTCCTTGCCCCCTTCTGGAACTCGCGGATCGACTGGCCTAGGCTGCGCCCTAGCTCGGGCAGCTTGCGGGGGCCGAAGAGCAGCAAGGCCACCAGCAAAATGATGAGGATCTCGGACATTCCTATGGGCATGATTTCCTCCCTACCCCAGTTTACTCCGCGGGCTGAGGACCGTGTGATGCCCGATTCGACCGATCAGGTCAAGGTTATCTGAGCAGCGCCGCCTTTTGGAGGGGAGAAGCCCCCTCGCCAGTCCTCAGCGGAGTAATCTCTATTGAATTCGGCATGAACCGTAGCCGCGCCTCAGGGGGCAGAGTGAGGGGGCTCGTTCGTTTGCCGGGACTTCTCAAACTCTCGCTTGGCCTGGCCCAGCGCTCGGGCCAGCTCGGGCAGCTTACGCGCTCCAAAAAACAACACGATTATCAGCAGAATGATCAAAAGCTCAACTATGCCCAGTCCCATGCTTGCCTCCTCCTAAAACAAAGGGGGGCACAAGCCCCCCGTCCGATTGCATGGTGTGTGCGTGTAAAGACGGCAGGTGCGCTTACTTGATGGCCCCGTTGAGGCCGTTGGGGAAGAAGCCGCCTTTGTCCTTATTCCCCAGGTAGACGATGG
>PSMF01000025.1:29022-34365 GCA_040290005.1 Meiothermus sp. | reverse complement strand
GTTGGCGGACATGGCGGGATTGCAGACGGGAAGCGGTTGTGGCTTTACCACCAATCCGGTATGATTCCTGCAAGTTTATTGGGAGAAAAGCGATGATCGTTGCCCGCAACAAAACCTTGGTCATCGAGGGCGACAGCGCCCTGAGCGTGTTGCAGGCCCTCGGCTCAGAGACCCGGCTGCTGATTTTGAGCCTGCTCTCGCACCGGGCTATGAATGTTACGGCGCTCACCGAGGCGCTGGGCCTCCCCCACTCCACCGTGAACTTCAACCTCAAACAGCTCGAGGAGGCCGGTCTGCTCCACGTGCAGTACATGCCCGGCACCCGGGGGCAACAAAAACTCATCTCCAAGCGCTTTGACGAGATTTTGCTCAAGCTGCCGGGGGTGGAGATTGACAGTTCCCAGGACATCGTGGAGGTCTCGATGCCCATCGGCAACTACAAGCGCATCGAGGTCCGGCCCACCTGCGGGCTGGCCTCAGAGAGCAAGTTCATCGGGATGATTGACGACCCTCGCAGCTTCTACGAGCCCGAACACGTCTTCGCACAAATCCTTTGGTTCCGCCAGGGCTTTGTCGAGTACGACTTCCCCAACAACGTGCCCTACGGAGCCGAAGCCAGCGAGCTCGAGCTTTCGATGGAACTCTGCTCCGAGGCCCCCGAGTACGACCTGGACTGGCCCTCCGACATCACCTTGTGGATCAACGAGGTCGAGATCGGCACCTGGACCAGCCCCGGCGACTTTGGCGGCGAGCGGGGCCGCCTGACTCCAGATTGGTGGTCGGTGGACCAGACCACCTACGGGCTGCTCAAACGCTGGCGCATCACCCCTAAAGGCTCGTATATAGACGGCGAGAAGCTCTCCCCGCTGAGCCTGAGCGATCTCAAGCTAGGGGACAACAACCACATCTCGGTACGGGTAGGGATCAAAGAGGGCGCACGCAACGTGGGCGGCCTCAACCTGTTTGGCCGGAAGTTCGGCAACTACCCCCAAGACATCCTGATGCGCATCCGCTATGCCTTCCGCGAGGGCGAACGCCCGTACAAGCTGAAGTGATTCTTTAGCCCCTATCCCTGCGCGCTCCACGGCGCGGCGGGGTGAGGGTGTAAGAGCCTCGCTGCTTCATTTGGTTGAAAAGACCGTCCCTTACAGCAAGATAAGCACTCTATCGCCGCATCCTCTCACCCTGCCCTCTCCCCGGGTGGAAGAGGGGACTTTGCGATTGGGTGATGACGTTGGGGCGGGACCTTGACCCCTTAGACCACACTTTTTGGTGGGCGTTTCTCTAATCCGAGATTTCCCGTCTGCGGTGTAAATAAGAGCAAGGACTACTCGAGCTTTTCCGAAGCCAGCGCCACGTCCGGCTGGGTATGCACCACGACGATTTCCTCGTGGGGATAGTCCTCGAGCTCGATCCGATTGCGCCCGGCAAGTTTGGCCCGGTACATCGCCTCGTCGGCACGGCTCAGGAGCACCGCGATGCTGTCCCCCTGGCGGTAACAGGCCACCCCGATGCTCAGGGAAACCTCCAGACCAGCCACCGGGCTGGCCGCGATGGCATCAAACAGCCGCTGGGATAGGGCTTTGGCCTGGATCAGGTCGGTTTCCGGGGCCAGCACAAGGAACTCCTCGCCGCCCCAACGGGCGATCTGGTCGCTGGGGCGCAGTTGCCCACTCAGGCGCGTGGCAACCTCGCGCAATACTTGGTCCCCCACCGCGTGGCCGTGGCCGTCGTTAACCCGTTTGAAGTGGTCTATGTCGCCCAGCAGCAGGGCGAAGGGGCGGTCGTAGCGCTTGGCCCGCTCGAGCTCGGCCTCGAGGCGGTTCTGCATGGCCCGGCGGTTGACCAAGCCGGTCAGCGCGTCGGTGTGGGCCATCTGATGCATCTGGGCGTAGTGGCGGCGCAGTTGGGCAAAGATGTACAGGAGCATCATGTAGGTCAGGTTGGAGAACACGAACTGGAGTGCCGCGTTGATGGCGGTGAGCTTGAGCGGCGGGCTGAAGATGAGCCCCACGATCCCCGCCAGCACCCCGGCGGCCAGATAGACCGTGGAGAAATACAGAGCCTGGCGTCGGCCCAGCAGCACAAATGCCATCAGATAAACCATAGGGAACCACAGCAGCGCCGGGCTCAGGCTCTCAGGGTGGGCATAGAGCGAGAAACCGGTCTCGTAAAAGACACTGGCAATCTCATAGACCGCGATAAACCCTAAGGCGAGCTGCCAGACCCGGCGAATCTGCCCTGGGTTACGCAGCAAATACAGCTCCAGCCCCAAAAACCCCAGCGCCAGCGGACACAGTAGAAGGGCGTCCACCGTGTTCAACTTGCGGCTCAAAAGCGAAAACCCCCAGGCCAGGAGCGCAGCACAGGCCCCCAGCGGCAGCAGCCAGAGGGTTACCCTAGAGCGCAGGTTCTCGAGGGGGTCGGCCACCTCGAGGGTTTGGTAGGGGTCGGGGGTAAACCGGCTGGGCATACAGAGCTAACAATTTATCATGGATTTTTCATGTTGCGAAACCCATGCTTACTAAAAACCAGTGTACGGCAAAAGATATAAAGAAGGATGGCCCGTTTTTATGAGAGCCTGTCCGTTGGCGTCGGAGCCTTTTCTGAGCTGATGGACTGGTTTTCTCTGTGCAAACGGCAATAATGCGCTCTAACAAGTTCAGGGCACGACGGGTGGGGACTATAAACTATGGAAGGGCGGCTAAGCCCGCCAGGACACTGTTCTCACCCCAATGGCGGTCGCCTTAGCTCAGCAGGCGCATGGCTTTGCGCCCTCCCAAAACTTGCTCAACCCTCGTGAAGTTAAGAAGAGACGGGTTAACCCGCCAAGTGATGAATCAAATAGTCCGCCGCGGCCCAGCCGCTCTCGAGCGCCGCCTCGATCTTGGCGCCGCCGCACCAATCTCCGCAAAACACCAGATTGTCTTGGGCCAAAAACGGCCAGGGGTGGGGCCGGGTGGGCATCGCGTAGCGCCAGCGGTGGGCCAGGGCCAAGCGGGTTTTGGTCACCCAGCCGCCCAAAAGCTCCTCGGCGGCCCCCAGCACCAGCGGCAACACCTCCTCGGGGGTGAGTTCTAGGTGCTCCTGGCTCCACTCGGGAGAAGCGTGGAGTACGAGCACCGGAGGCTCCTTGACCTCGCGCTTGGTATGGTCGAGCGCCGCCCAGGACAGTACCGGATGCTCGATCTCGAGCCCCTCCCAATCCAGATAAGGCAGGCTCTCCGGCACCAGGATCACCGCCCAGCAGGGCGCGAACCGTACAGCCTCCAACGCGGCCCTGACCTCGGGCTCTAGCACCGCCTCGGTGAGGCTCAGGGCCTGGGGCGCGGGCATGTTGACCAACAGACTGAGGCCTAAACGCGTCTCCCCGCCCTCGAGCACTGCCTCCCACCCTTCTCGAACCCGGCGCAACTCCTTTACCGGCGCTTTGGTCTCTACCAACAACGGCTCCTCGCCTACCTCCGAGCCTTGCAGAAAGGCCTTGCCCAGAGCACTCATCCCTTCGGGGCAGATGTAGCGGGGGTGACGCGAGACACGGGGTTTTATGCCCTTTTCGCTGAGCGTGGGAAAGCCTTGGGTCCACTCCCGCACGATGCCCCGCCCGACCAAATCCGGCAGGATCATCCGCAGGGCGTCGCCCCTGGCGGTGAAATACTGCGCCCCGTGGTCCACCCGAAAGGTTTTGCCGTCCAGCTCGAGCCACCGTGTCGCCGCCCGCCCCGAGACCCCCCTGGACTTATCCAGCAAATGCACCGTGAGCCCAGCCCGCAGCAAATCCCGCCCAGCCGCCAGCCCGGCCAGCCCCGCCCCCACCACCAGCACGTCCACGGGGCCTAAATACTCTGCGGAATACTGCGTGGTCATCGAAGCAATCGTACAACAGGGTTGGCGATGGGCAGCCAGCGATGAGCAATGAGCTAAAACAAAGTCAAAGGTTTAATGTCGACGGCCAAATACCTCACGCCCAGAACGAGGGTTTTCGATGACCGTTTTCGTCTTTCCGAACGGAAGTTGTGGTTTTAGCTTTAGTTGTTCATTGCTCATGGTTCATTGCTTACTTAAACTTAACCTAGTGACAAACCGTTCCCCCGAGGAAGCCTGGTGGACTCAAGGTCTACGCGTTGCAGGCGTGGATGAGGCCGGGCGCGGGGCGCTCGCCGGGCCGGTGGTCGCCGCGGCGGTGATCCTGCCTGGGACGGGTGATTACCCTTTTCGTGACTCAAAAACATTGACTTCTGCCCAGCGGGAGCGCCTCGAGGTCCAGGTTCACACCGTCGCACTGACCTGGGGGGTGGGGTTTGCTGAGGCTGCCGAGATTGACCAAATGGGGGTTTTGAGGGCCACCCACTTAGCGGCACAGCGGGCTTTGCGGGGGCTCGAGCTAGCCCCCCAAGCCCTGCTCACTGACTATCTGAAGCTCGAGACCGCCCTTCCCCTGCTGGCCCCGGCCAAAGCCGACCGCGACAGCCCTACCGTGGCCGCCGCGAGTATCCTGGCGAAGGTCGCTCGAGACCGACATATGTACCTTCTGGACGAGGCTTTCCCCGAGTACGGTTTTGCCTTGCACAAGGGCTACGGCACCCCGCGGCACATAGAGGCTTTGGCTCAACTCGGGCCTTGCGCCCAGCACCGGCGGAGTTTTGCCCCGGTGGCTCAGGCCGCGCTCTTTAGCCAATCTTGAGCTTGAGTCTAAAGCTGGCTTTAGCTGAGGTTTCAGCCGCGCTTCAGCTTGGCGCATACACTCAGGCCAGGAGGATGGAATGCGAAAACTTCTGGCTTTGCTGGTACTGGCTGGGTTGATGCCCGGCTGTGTCGCCACGGTGAGCCCCCGCGCTACGGTAGGGCTGCGCTTTGGCTTTGACCTGACCCCCACCATCGTGCGCCTGGAGCCCGACCGGGGGCAGGGCTCGAGCTACTTTGTCAACGAGTTTGTGAAGTTCTACCTGACCCTTAACCGCCCCGGCTACGTGGCCCTGGTCGCCATTGACCCCAACGGCCAGACCTACGAGTTCAGCCGCTACTATCTGCAAGCCGGGAGCTATACCCTGGCAGGCCCTCAAGGCAACCCCAACTTTGGCTTCCAGCTTCGGCCCCCACGGGGGATCGAACGGGTACGGGCCATCTACACCGACAGCCCCTATCCGCCCGGCTTTGCCTTCTCGGGCGTCTACACCTACGACACCTGGGACCGCCAGACCTCGATCTACCTGCGCGAGACCGGGGCCAGGGTCCGCGACGTGGCCGAGACTTATTTCTATATTCGCTAAAGCAAGTTGGCTGATTTATCCCCTCCCGTGCGGAGGGGATTTTTCTTTCCTTCTGACTTTCCGTAGGGGCGCA
>PSMF01000025.1:2806-28922 GCA_040290005.1 Meiothermus sp. | reverse complement strand
CCCCCCATGCACATCAGTACGACAGTTCTTGGGTAGAAAAACTGTCCTTCACATCCCCCCCGTCAATGTGCGAGAACTGTACGGACGACAGGCTTGTCGTCCGCCCATGCACACTAGCCATTAATACCTCGCGTACAGGACAACGTTTTTTCTGCCCGAGATATTACATGCTGAAGCGCGTGCGAGATTCATCGCTGCGCTGCGTTCCACTCATAATGACAACGGTTTTAGTTTTGTGGCTTTAAGCATTCGGCATCTTGCGTTCGGCGTTTATCGCTCAACATTTCGTACCTACACAAGTTGAAGCTCATAGCCGGTTTGCATATAATCACCTCGCACCAAAATTAACACCGCACGTCGGTTTCCCCTACGGAGGAAGAATGAAGCGTAGAGATTTTCTGAAGAAGGCCGGAGTCGGCGCGGTGGCGGCGAGCACAGTGTTCGGGCCGGTGTTCGCCCAGACCGCTCCCACCATCCGCTGGCGCTTAGCCAGCAGCTTCCCTAAGAGCCTCGACACCATCTACGGGGCTGCCGAGGTGCTCACCAAGAGGGTCAGTGAGCTCACCGACAATAAGTTCCAGATTCGCGCCTTCCCCGCCGGTGAAATTGTCCCGGCCTTTCAGGTGCTTGACGCCGCCCAGCAGGGCACGGTGGAGTGCGGTCACACCGCGATGTACTACTACGTGGGCAAAAGCCTCGCCATGGCCTTCGACACCGCGCTGCCCTTTGGCCTCAACGCCCGGCAGCAAAACGCTTGGCTTTACTACGGCGGCGGCGTGGAGGCGATGCGCGACTTTCTCAGCGACTTCAACGTGACCAACTTCCCCGGCGGCAACACCGGGGCACAGATGGGCGGCTGGTGGCGTAAGGAAGTCAATACCGTCGCCGACCTCAAGGGCATCAAGTTTCGCATTCCGGGGATCGGCGGGCAGACCTGGGCGCGGCTGGGGATGGTCCCGCAAGCCATTCCGGGCGGCGAGATTTACCAATCGCTCGAGCGCGGCACTATTGACGGGGCCGAGTGGGTCGGCCCCTACGACGACGAGAAGCTCGGCCTGTACAAGATTGCCAAGTTCTACTACTACCCCGGCTGGTGGGAGCCCGGCCCCAACCTCAGCTTTATCGTCAACAACGACCAGTGGAAGAAGCTGCCCAAGGATTACCAGGCTGCCTTCGAGGCGGCAGCAGCCGAAGCCAACGTGCGGATGATCTCCGATTACGACGCGGTAAACCCGGCGGCCCTACAACGCCTGACCAAAGCCGGGGTCAAGCTACGCAAGTTCTCCAACGAGATTTTGAAGGCCGCCCAGAGCGCTGCCTTCGACATCTACGAGGAGGAGTCGGGCAAGAACCCCTCCTTCAAGAAGATTTACACCCCCTGGAAAGCCTTCCGCGACGCCACCTACAAGACCATGGCGGTCCACGAGCTGCCCTTCGAGAACTTCGCCTTCCAAGGCATCTAGCCTCTCCGCAAAAGAAGCCCCCGCGCTCTGCGGGGGTTTTCTCGAGCCCCGCGTTTACCCCGCCCTGGCGAAGCTGGATGCCTTAGACTCGAGCCCATGAGCGCGGAGCCGGTGCGTTCTAAAAGCGGCCTCGCTACCAAGGCCGCGGGCTCGGGCCTGATGCTGATGGGTTTGCTGGTGGTGGTCCTGGCGGTGAGCGGGTTGCTGGGGGGCTATGAGCCCCGCTGGGCGCCCCTCCTACTGGGCCTGACCGGGCTGTTCGCGGTGGCCCTGGGGTTTGACGAGGGTTTTCGGGCAGAGGTAGAGGTCTCGCCGGACGCGGTGCGGCTCAAAAAATGGGGGCAGTGGGAGACGTACGGCCTCGAGGGGATAGAAGCCGTAGACCTCCGGCGCGACTGGCTGGGGCTGGGCGGGCTGATCCTGGTGCTGGCCTCGAGGGAGCGCGGGGACTTTCAGGTCAACCTGCGCCAGTACAGCAACCGCAGCGAGCTGGCGCGGGCCATTCTGGGGGCGATATGCGCCCACAACCCCGAGGTTAGGGTGCTACCCAGGGCCGAGCGCCGCTTCGGGAGGCCTCCCTTTGGGGTGGGCTGAGGCCCTACTGGGATATCCACCGGAGCACCACCCAGGGGTTGAAGATAATAAAAAATACCATCACAAACTGAATTAACACGTATGGAATGGCTCCCCAGTAGATGTCTGAGGTCTTGAGACTTCGCGGGGCCACGCTTCGCAGGTAGAACAGCGAGAAGCCAAAGGGCGGGTGCATAAAGGAGGTTTGCAGGTTGACCGCGATCATCACCCCAAACCAGATCAGGTTGATGTTCAGCGCCTCGGCTGCCGGGCGGATCAGCGGGATGATGATAAAGGCGATCTCGAAGTAGTCGAGGAAAAAGGCGATAAAGAAGATCAGCAGGTTGACCACCGCCAAAAAGCCAACCTCGCCGCCGGGGAGGTTGCTCAGCAGCCCTTCCACCCATTCATCCCCGCGTACGCCCACGAACACCAGACTGAAGATGCGTGACCCCACCAGGATAAACACCACAAACGAGGTCAGCCGGGCGGTAGCCTCCATCGCCTGAAGCAGCACCGTGCGGCTAAGCTTGCGCTTAGCAAGGGCCAGCAGCAACGCCCCCACCGCCCCCATCGCGCCGCCCTCGGTGGGCGTGGCGACCCCTAGGAAGATGGTTCCCAACACCAAAAAAATCAGCACCATCGGTGGGACCAGCGCCACCAGGACGCGCCTCCCGAGCACCTCCCCCACCGAGCGGCGTATCCAAAAGATCGGCACGTTGGCCAAGACCAGCAGGGCAACCGTGGTGGGGTTTACCCAGCGCGTCAGCCAGATGTCCACCCCGATCACCGCGGCAGTGAGCAGGAGGTGTTGCAAAATCTGTGGCCCCAAGGGTTGATTCCGTCCGCGGCGCTCCAAAATATTCGGCGGGAGGGCCGGAACCGCTTTGGGATTAATTAGACTGATCAGCAGGATATAGCCGATATAAACGCCGGTCAGAATCAGCCCTGGCACGAAGGCCCCGCGGTACATGTCGCCCACCGAAACCCCGAGCTGGTCGGCCAGGATGATCAGCACCAGGCTGGGCGGGATGATCTGCGCCAGGGTGCCCGAGGCGGCGATGGTTCCGGCGGCGACCCTGGGGGAATAGCCGTAGCGGAGCATCACCGGCAGCGAGATCAGGCCCATCGCGATCACCGAGGCCGCCACCACGCCGGTGGTGGCGGCGAGCATCGCTCCTACCACGATCACCGCGATGGCGATACCGCCCCGCAGCCGCCCGAAAAGCTGGCCCATGGTGTCCAAAAGGTCTTCGGCCATCCCGCTGCGCTCCAGAATCAGCCCCATGAAGGTAAAAAAGGGGACCGCCAGCAGGGTTTGGTTTTGCATGGTGTCGAAGATGCGGAAGGGGATGTTTTGCAGGAAGGTGGGCGAGATAAAGGTCTGGCTGCTGCCGGGTTCGCTCAGGTTGACCCCCAAAAACCCAAAGAGCAGCCCCACCGCCCCCAGGCTGAAGGCCACCGGATAGCCCAGCAGCAGAAAAACGATGAGTGCCACGAACATCAGCGGGGCCATCAGCTCGAAGGTCATGGTTCGTCCTCCGGCTTGACCATCGCCTTGAGTTCGGCCACCTCGGCCTCTTCCTCGGTGATGTACTGGGTGGCCTCTAAGTGCCCGGTGAGCATGGCGATACGCTTGATTATCTCGGAGAGGCCTTGCAGCAGCAGTAGGAAAATGGCGATGGGCAGCAGCAGCTTGACCGGCCACCAGGGCAGGCCGCCGGGGTTGGGGGAGCCCTCGAGAATCCGAATCGAGTTGGAGACCCAAGGCAAGGTGGTGATAATGATGACGATGCACATCGGAATCAGGAACAGCAAGCCGCCCAGCAGGTCTACGAGTATCTGGACCCGCTTGGGATAACGCCCGTAGAGCACGTCTACGCGCACGTGACCGTTCTTCTGCAAGGTGTAGGCCGCCCCCAGCAAGAAGATGCCGGAGAACATGAACCACTGAAGCTCGAGCCAAGCATTTGAACTCGTATTAAGCGCGTAGCGCACGACAGCGTTGCCCGCCGAAACCAGTGTGGAGAGAAGCACCAGCCAGATCACCGCGCGGTTGATGTTGAGGTTCAAAGCATCAATCGCCCGCGAAATCAGCAGTAAAAAGTTCACTAGGGGCCTCCTTGTTTTTGGCTGGAACTATCCTAACCAGCACCCCTCCGGCGGTCAATGCGTGTAACGGCACAACTCAGGATAAACTTTGGTTTATGCACGACGATTTGAGCCCCTCCGAGCTGCGCGACGCCAAAGGCTATTCGGTTAAATGGCACTATCACCCCGAAGATGTGCTGCCCTTATGGGTAGCCGATATGGACTTCGCCGTCGCGCCCGAGATTATTCAGGCACTGCAAGAGAGACTAAACCACCGCATCGGCTACCCACAGATGAACGGGGACAAGCAGCTTCTGGAAGCCATCATCGCCGAGCAGGAGCGCAAATACGGCTTGGGCGGGCTAAAGACTGAGAACTTGTGGCTCACCAGCAGCGTAGTGCCGGGAATCTATGCGACCGTGCTCGGACTCACCAGTCCCGGCGATGAAATCCTCACCATGACCCCGGTGTATCCACCGTTCCTGAGTGCAATCAACGATTATGGGCGAATCCCTAAGCACAGCCCGATGATTCGTAGAGGCGACACCTGGGAGATTGATTTTGATGGGCTGGAACGGCTCGTCTCCCCTGCCACCCGGATGCTGATGATCTGCAACCCGCAGAACCCGACCGGGCGAGTGTTTACGCGGGCCGAACTGGAAGAACTCGCCGAGTTCGCCCTGAGACACCGTCTATGGGTGATGTCCGACGAGCTATGGGCCAACCTGATCTACGAAGGCCCGCATATCCCCATCGCCACGCTGGGTGATGAAATCGCCGGGCGAACCGTCACACTGAGCGGCCCTTGCAAGACCTTCAACACCGCTGGGCTCGGTGGGGGCGTGGCGATGAGCCATAACAAGGCCCTTTTAGAGCGCATCAAGCAGGCCACGAAGGGTGTGATGGGCCACCCTAACGTGATGAGCATGGCGATGTGGCTGGCGGGAATCGAGAAGGGCCAGGGTTGGCTACAGGACACGTTAAACTACTTGCGTTCCAATCGGGGCTTCCTTACTAGCTTCCTGCGCGAACAGCTACCACAGGTAGGTTTTGTCCCCCCGCAGGGCACTTATCTAGCCCTGCTGGACTTCACCAGCTTCCCCTTTGCCAAAGAGGTGTACAAGGTAATGCTCGAGCGGGCCAAGGTCGGCCTCAACGACGGGCCGCCGTTTGGGCCGGGGTATCAGGGCTTTTTACGCCTTAACTTCGCTACGAGTCGGAATATTTTGCAGGAAGCGCTGGAGCGCATCGCCAAGGTCGCGCAGTCTGTTGATTAATGGGATCGAGCTTAAGGCGACCCCCGGCGCTACCGACCGCCTGTTGGTCTTGTGTATAGCGACCTTTTCATGATGCCCCCTGCGCGTACGGGGGGCGCTAAGGGCAGCAAGGCCATACTAAATCACTGATGACCTCGTAAATCGTGGGGGTCGCCTTTGACTTTGCTCACCGCTCATAGCTTGAGCAGTTCCTTGCCCACGGCAGCGTAATCTTCCCAGGCCCGCTCGGCTCTGGGGTCATTCACGTTTTGTACCACCGTCCCGGCTACAACGGCTTTTTCGTAAGCGGCCAGACGGCGAATCGCGGTGCGGAAATGTGGCAACCGCTTGGAACGCAGGTAGCTGAGGGTACGCAGCCCGTCGAGCGAGGGAAAGGGCGGAACCATCGTCACCAGAGCCCGCATCGGCAGGCCGCCGAGTTCGGCCATGAACTGCTCTAAGCTCACCAGCGAGAGTGCCCCTGGCGAGGTGGGAACCACTACCAGGTCGGCTTTATCGCCATACTCGCGCAGGGTTTTGCCCTTGGGATGGCCCCTGGTATCAATGATGACGTGCTCATAACGCTTGGGACGGGCTTCCTCGGGGGTAGAGACCTCAAAAGGCAGTCCGGCTCCCTGTCTGGCCCAAACCAGAGCGCCCTCGGCAGGGTCGGCATCCACGAGTAAAGTCGGGCCTCGAGACTGCAAAAATGCGGCCAGATGGACCGCCGTGGTGGTCTTACCTACCCCGCCTTTTAGGGACGTGACTAATAGGCGCATGGTTTCGACCTACTATAACAAGCCGTGCATTTTCATCGCGGGCTCAGCCGCAACACAGGGAAAACGCGCAAGAATAGGCACATGCGCTGGCTGATTTCATTATGGATTGCCGTAAGTATTGCCTCGGCACACACCGCGCCCGCCCTGCCGGATTCAAAAATTGCTCCGCCGAGCGGTCAGTTCGGCCTGCCTTTCGCCGGTAAACCGGGGCCGAACTCGTGGCTGCTGGGACAGCCCTATGGCAACACCGTAGGAGCTTACCGCCAGGGCCGGAGCATGTATGCCGCCATCCAGGGCATCCATTTCGGGATGGATTTTTCTGCACCCTGCGGGACCCCGGTGGTTGCCATCGGCGACGGGCGGGTGGTGGAGGTGGACGGCTCGCATGGCTCCCCGCCGCACAATCTGGTAATAGACCACGGTAACGGCCTCTCGAGCCTCTACGGGCATTTGCTCGAGCGCCCCAGCATCAAGGTTGGAACACGGGTCAAGCGCGGGCAGGTGGTGGCGAAATCCGGTGATTCCCGGTTCACCTGTGTCTCGGCCCCACACCTGCACCTGGAAATCCGCGACAGCTCGCACGTGCGGCTGTTCAACCCGATTCCCTATATCTCCGCCGACTGGCAAACCCTGTTCCTGGCGGGGATGTCCAGGGCCTTCCAGCGCGACCTGGACGAGCCGCGCAAATGGCAGCAACCCGACCGCCAGCCCGAGGCGCGGCGGGGTGGGGCCTTTCTGGCAAACTTCGCCCGGCCCTGGCCGCCCGACCCCTCGCGCGCTGGCCCGGCAGGGCAGTTCGGCAGCTTTCCCGGCTTACCCAAAGCGTCCACCACCCTCAAGCCCGCCGCCTACACCGCCAGGCCACGTCGCCTGACGAGCGGGGGCTGTTGCGTCAACCCATTGTGGAGCCCGGACGGGAACACGGTTTTATTCATCGATCGTGCGAACAGCAAAACCGCCTATTATGGGGTCTCCGTCGCCCAACCGGCGACCCCCAAAGCCCTTTTGCCGGTCGCGTATTTCTCCCCCGACTTCGCCTACGCCCAGCTCCCCGGCAGCCCCAGCCGCTTCCAGCGGCTTTCTACCAACAACGAGCAGAGCCCACGCACCAACAGCGAGCAGAGCCCGCCCGATGACAAGGCCTTCACCCTGGAAACCGATGGAAACCCGGTGTTGTGGTCCCCGGACGATGCACAGATGGCCTGGACGGTGAGTGCCTCCTCGGGTAACTACGACGTGCGCAGCAGCCAGGTTTGGACGGCTTCGCCCGGTGGTACTCCGCGCAAGTTGGTGACGCTCTACGGTGGCGGCTTAACCGCCTGGCTGGACAAAAATACCCTGCTGCTCTCGGGAAAGCGTAACCCTAAGGACGCGCTTAGAAGCCTCGAGACCCTCGACATCTCGACAGGCAAGCGGCAGCTATTGGCTCAAGCCTTGAGTTTCCGCGCTATGCAGGTCAGCCCAGACGGAAAATACATCGTTTATTACGTGGCTTTCGATAAACCCGAGCGCAACGGCCTGTGGCTGATGACCCGCGACGGGCAGAAGAAACGGCTCGACCTCTTCGGCTCCTACCAGTGGCGCGATGCGAAGCGACTGGTCTACATTGTGCTCGAGCCCGGTGTGAAAACCCACGTGCTGCGCGAATATAACGTGGAAACAGGACAATCCAAGACCTTGACCGACTTGGGGACCAAGGTCAGCAACGGCGACTGGCAGGTCTCGCCGGACGGCAGGGGGGTGGTCTTCGTCAATGCTAAAGACCGCAATCTGTGGGTGACGGAGCTGCCGTAGATAAATGCTGGAGGCCGAAGGCTAAAGCTTGTGCATCAATGACCTCCGCCCTGGAACGCATGATTGTTCGTTTGGGAATATCGTCTTGGACCCAGCGGGGTTGCTGTTTTCAGCCTTCGGCCCGCTGCAATGCCGGTTGGGGCTTGGGCTCGAGCAGGTTGCCGCGCAGCACGTGCCAGACCACTTTGGGGTGGAATAGGCTCGAGGGCTCGTCAGCAGGTCGGCTACATTCATAAAGGCGAGGGCCAGCAGCGGGTCGCGCTGGGCAGCGTGATGCAACCGGCCCAAATACCAGCC
The DNA here is from genome assembly GCA_040290005.1 of Meiothermus sp. Lineage (GTDB taxonomy): Bacteria > Deinococcota > Deinococci > Deinococcales > Thermaceae > Meiothermus. Next base: position 20,669 of record PSMF01000025.1, on the reverse strand, counting down.
CATGAACCGGCTTTTTAGCAGTTGGGGCCGGTCCGACAGCCGTGAATCGCCCCCCACAGTGACACTCCAGGGCACGTCCACCGCCCTAGCAGCGCGCTTGAAAAAACGCCGCGCCAGACGGGCGGGGCCTTCGGCCCGACACTCGCGCTGCGCGAGCGCCTCGAGGGCTGCCACCGTCATCCCCTGGCCGTAGATGGGGCTGAAGCCGCAAATCGCGTCGCCCATCACCAAAAACCCCTCGGGAAAGCGGGTCAGGCGCTCGTAGCGGTGGCGCTGGTTGGCCGGAAACTTGTAGGGGACGGGGTGGGTCAGGGACGTAGCGGTGCGCAGCAGTTCGTACAGGTCGGGGTTCGGGAGGCTCTTGGCGAACTCGAGGAAGCCCGCCTCATCGGTAGGAGAGTGGTCGCCAAAATACCCCGCCAGCGTGACGATCCAGCGGTCCCCCTCTTGGGCGATGGCGATGCCACCCCGCTTGATTTTGGCGTAGGGGACCGAGTTGATCAGCACGTCCCCGCCCAGGTGTTGCGGCTCGCGGCGGTACAGACGGGTGGCGTACCCCATCCCCACCTCCACCACCTCCACCTCCGGTTTGGGATACCCCATCGCCTCCAGCCAGGTCGGAGCGCGGCTGCCCCGCCCACAAGCGTCCACCACGAGGTCGGCGGGTATTTGCTCCTCTGCATTCCCATCCCGATATTTAGAGCGCACCCCGGTCACCCGGCCCGCGCCCCAAACCAGCCCCAGCACGTCGCACCCGTCCAAAATTCGCACGTTGTGCAGGGCCATCACCCGCTGACGAACCGCCGCCTCGAGCACCGGGCGGCTCACACAAAGCCCTGGCATACCCCCGGACAGCCCCTTGACCAAGGAGTTGCTCGGTCAGACCAGGGAAAAGCTGCTCCACCACCTGCTGGCCTTTGGCGAGCAGTGCATGGGCGTGCTGGGCGTGGGGTGTTCCCTTGCGCAGCCCCGCCGACGCGGGTAAAGGGTCGCGCTCCAAAACCGTCACCCGCTCGTAGAAATCCGCCAGCGCTCTGGCCGCTAACAACCCACCCATACTCGCCCCGACTACCACCGCGTGCTTGTTCATGCCTTCCTCCCTCGGTTGAGTTGTGACTTGAGGGTAGAAAGGCTTCGGTAACGAGGGGGTAACGAGCTTTACCAGCTACTCAGAACCAGGAATCAAACAACATACTCGCATCAGAACGAGGTTTTCGAGCCCCCAAGAAACCCCGTTCCCCACATAAACTGCATCCTGCTCAGGCAGCCTTCGCTTCGGCTGGTTTGAGGGCTTGCCTGATGCGCAGCGAGAGCAGACCGCCCGCAACCGCCAACGCCCCCGCCGCCAAAAAGGCCAGATTGTACTCGCCCAGCCCATCAAGCCCCTGTCGGCGGTCACTTTACTGGGAGCGGCATCCGGCGGCTCGCCCAGCGCCTGTTCGCCGATCTGGGCGGGGGAATCCTTCATCCAAAAGAGCACCAGAACCATCGCCGCAAGGGTCAGCCTGGCGATGATCCAACTGGCCCCGCGCCAACCCAGGTGCTGGGCCCACAGCACCAGCGCCTGCACGAAGATGAGCTGCCCGGCACTGGTCGCCGCACCGAAAATCCCCATGCACGCTCCCGACGATGCCGGTAGCGACCCCGCTCAGCACCCCCCAGAACAGGTCGAGTTGTCAGGTCTGGGTCATGAGGGCGCTCAGGACCATGCTGAGGGTCATCAGGCCGAGGCCGAACAGGGTGATGCGCCTCGCGCTGAACCGGCCCATCAGGTAGCCGCTGAAAGGGGCGGCCAGCCCGAACAGCACCAGACCCACCGCGGTTGCCAGGGAGATTCTCGAGATTTCCCAACCGGTGCCCTCGCGCAGCGACTGGATCAGGGCTCCGGGCACCGAGCGGTTGTCCGCAGCGATCAGGGTCGCCGCCACGATCCAGCCGTAAAAGAGTTTACGATTCTGCGTCATAAGCCCCTTTCCGCCCTTTGAGGGATGAACGATACCGCCTCGGGTGCTGCGGATTTGTGCGTTGATTGCCTTTGCGGGAGAGAATCGCCCCGCCGCTCATCTCCTCGCCATCGCCACCAGCCCTACCCCCAGCAAGATGACCGGCAGCGCGACCAGGGCGTAAACGGTGATGTGCTCACCCGCCAGCCCCACCCCCAGGAGCACCGCCACCACCGGGTTTACATAGGCATAGCTCGTCGCCAGCGCGGGCCGCACGTTGTCGAGCAGGAAGGTGAAGGCGCTATAGGCGATGAGCGAGCCAAAAACGGTCAGGTAGGCCAGCGCCAGTACCGATTCCAGGCCGGGCACGTGGGTCAGCCGCTCGCCGGTGACAAGGCTCATTAGGAGCAGCACCACTCCGCCAGCAAGCATCTCGGCGGCACTGGACATCAGCCCGTGCGGAATCTTGAGGTGGCGGCTCCAGGCCGTGCCAAGGGACCAGCAGGTCGGGGCCAGGGCCAGAATCAGCGTGGCAACGGGATTGGAGCGCAGGGAGCCCTCGAGGCTCAGCAAAATCACCCCGACAAACCCCACCAGCAGGCCCAACCACTCTGTCCGGCGCGGCCACAAACCCCACAACCCGCCGAACAGAGCGACCAACAGCGGCGTGGCTGCCGGAAAAATCGCTGCCAAGCCGGAGGCCACCCCCATGTGCTCGGCGGTCATCACCCCGCCCATGCCGCCGCCCAGCAGCAAGGCGCCTACCCTCGCCGCACCGCCCCACTCAGCTCGCGTCGGGGCGGGTGTTCCCCTGGCCCGCAATATTGCGTACAGCGCGGCACCGGCGATCAAAAAGCGGATCGCCCCGGCCATAAAGGGCGGGAAGTCCACCACCGCGTAGCGAATTGCCAGATAGGTCGAACCCCAGATGAAATAGAGGGCGATGAGTGCTGCTAGAACCAGGGCTTGATTGTTTTTTCGCGGGGCGGGTACGGTGGTTTGCATACACTTCCTTTACAGGGTGAGGGCTTCGCCGTCGGTGGGAATTAGCAGTCGGGTGTCAGGGATACCGGCCTTTCTTGTGGCCTGGCGCAGCTCGGCCCGGCTCACGGTGCAGTGGTCGAGGGCTTCCATGTGGACGGCGACCACCGTACTCTGCCGGGCGATCTGACAAAGTTCCACCGTTTGGGCCGCATCCATGAGGATTAGCCCGTAGCCCTCCCAGAGGGCACCGCCCGAATGCGAGACGATGACTTGAAGTTGGTAGCAAGCCACTATCTCACGAACAGCCGTGTACAGCACGGTGTCCCCGGCCCAATAGAGGGTGGGCTCGCCCTCGGCTTGTAAAACAAAACCGGAGACCTTACCCATCAAATCAAGCACCGCCCCCTGCCCGTGCTCGCCCGGCGTCCGGGGGCTGTGAATACCGTTCCACTCAAGCGAATCCTCTACCGGCGTGACGTTGGTGAACCCTTTACCCCAAATCCTTTCCTCGTCCCCCGGCTGGCACAGCAGCGGCAGGTTTTTGGGCAGCACCTCGGCAGCCACCTCGTCGAAATGGTCTTGATGCAGATGCGAGACCAAGACCAGCCCCAGGCCCTCGAGGATATTCTCGACAGTCAGCGGCAAATCCACCGTGGGATTGGCTGACTTTCCGGTGAAGGACGCCCTTGAATGCTTCGGACCGAAGTCGGGGTCAAGAAGCAACCGGTGCCCGGCGTACTCCAGCAGCAGGGTGGCGTTGCGGATCAGGCGAAGCTGCATCAGACCTCCAAAACGTAGGTGTAGAAGTCGGTTTCGCGCTTCCAACCGCAGCGCTCGTAAAGACGCTGGGCAGGAAAGTTGTCGGTGGCGGTCTCGAGCTGCAACCCTACCGCGCCGGAGTCACGGGCGAACTCCGCGGCTCTCGCCAAGAGGGCTTCACCTACGCCTTTTCCCCTAGCCTCTGGAGATACAAACAGGTCGTTCAAAATCCAAAGCCGCCGCATCGAGACCGAGGAAAAGCTGGGATAGAGCTGGGTGAAGCCCAAACCTCGAGCGCTCTCCAGCGCCAAAAAAATTACCGATTCCTCACGCTGTAATCGGGCCCCCAGAAAGGCTCGAGCGGCATTGACATCACTGGCCTGCTTGTAGAATTGCCGATAGCCGTCAAACAAAGGCGCTAGGGCCTCGAGGTGCTCCGGGCCCGCGTGGACTACCTGCAAGCTCACGCGGGCTCCTCGCTCAGCACCTCCGCGGTGCTCGAGACGGTGCAAAACTCCCCGTGCAGGCTGGCGAGATTGATCCGGTGAACTTCCTCAGCCGCGATTACCGTGCCGTCGGGCGCTTTTTTGGCAAAGGTGGCGCAGGCGTCCCCGACCAAGCACACCTCAAACCTCAAGTTGCCGGCTATGCGGGTGGTGGTACAGACGCAGTGGTCAGTGGTCAAACCTGCGATCACCAAGGCGTTTACCTCCTGTTCGCGCAGATACTTTTCCAGCTCGGTCCCGATAAACGCGCTGTTGACCGTCTTGCCAAAGATCGGCTCACCGGGAAGCAGCTGGGCCTCGGGCTTGAAGGCGTTTCCAGGCTGGTCCGGGCGCAACGGTGACCGGGGCATCACCGAGTTGTGCTGGATGTGGACGGCGGGCTTTTTGGCGGAGCGCCAGGCCTGCAATAACCGCGCGATATTCCTTTCTGCATCGGGGTTATTGCGCCTTCCCCAAAACCCTTGGTCAAAAAACTTATGCGGTACGAAAGCGTCCACAAAGACGACACTCCGCGCCTGGACGGGGCTTTCCTCGCTGCCCACGCGAATCTTGCCCTTGCCGCTCATCACCACGTACACCTCATCCTCGCTGTAGGACGGCTGGGGTCGGGGGCCCCGGCTTCCAGCACGTACAGCCCGCCGCTCAGGTCGGGAACGCGCAGAAACTCGAGGTAGAGCTTTCCGGCTTGACGCCGCTGGGTGCGCAGACCCTCGAGGTCGAAGGCATAGGGGCGGGTGGCGTTTTCCGGGGTGCTGGCAGGCATACTCGCCTCCTAAAACGCCCCAACCCGAGCCCAGACGGGCTAACTGAGAAGGTTTGACCGAGGAGGGAACTCGGGCTGAGGGTCTAACCCACCCGTGTGGGTTGCAACCAATAATATACGGCAAGAAAGACAAATGTCCATACTGTGTTCGACTTTCTGATATAATCCCGAATATGGTTCAGATAGACGCGATTGACCGGGCGATTCTGCTCGAGCTGCAACAGGAAAGCCGTCTCTCCTATGCCGAAATCGGCGCACGGGTCGGGCTCTCCCCTGCCGCCGTCCACGACCGGGTGAAGAAGCTCGAGCGCAAAGGGGTGATCCAGGCGTACAGAATTCGGGTGAGCCCCGAGGCGCTGGGCCTCAAGCTCACCGCATTTGTTTCGATACGGCTGGAGAACAACTCCTCCTGCCGCGCGGTGCTGCCCGCTTTAGAGCAGTTCCCCGAGGTCGAGGAAGTGCATAGTGTGGCAGGCGAGGTGGATGTGCTGCTCAAGGTCCGCACCACCGACCCCAAGACCCTCGAGGACCTGATCTACCGCATCAAGAGTGTGGAGGGGGTGAGCCGTACCACCTCCAGCGTAGTGCTCTCGACGGCGGTGGAGGGCCGCCCGCTGGTCCCGGTGGAAGCCGAGGAAGAGGCGGTTAGGGCTCGATAATCACCTTGCCGGTGTTCTGGCGACTCATCACAAACTCGAAGGCTTTGGCGGCGTCCTCGAGGCCGAACCTCTCCCCTACCATCGGCTTTACCTGGCCCGAAGCGAGCAAGGGGGACAAAAACGCGGTGGCTTCTGCCATCAGCACAGCGTCGCCCACAAACGGCGTGAGCCACACCCCGATCACGCTCTGGTTGCCTTTCATCAGCACCACCGGGTGAAACTGGGCCATCTTGCGCGAAGCCGAGCCGATCACTAGCAAACGCCCCCGGTAGGCCAGCATCTTGAGGCTCGCGGCAAAGCCGGGACCACCGACTACCTCCATCAGCACGTCCACACCGTGATTTCCTGTCGCGTCTCTGACGGCATCTACGAGATTATCTCGGGTGTTGAGCAGGGTTACATCGGCCCCCAGGCTGCGGGACAGCTCGAGCTTGGCCTCGCTGCTCGCCAGGGCGATCACCTTGAGCCCCATGGCCTTGGCAATCTGAATTGAAGCCGTCCCCAGCGCCCCGGCTGCCGCTTGCACCAACACCCACTCGCCCGGCTTGGCCTGGGCTTGGGTTTTGAGAGAAAAATATGCCGTGTAGTACGAGACCGGGACTGCTGCCGCCTCCGCCGCGCTGAGGTTGGCGGGTACGGGAAGCACCACCCGAGCACTCACCGCCGCGTATTCGGCGAACCCTCCGGTTCCAGCCAGGGCGGCGACCAACTGGCCTTTTTGCACCCCGCTCACGCCCTCCCCGAGCGCCTCGACCGTTCCGGCAAACTCCATCCCCGGAACCATTGGCAGCTTGGGCTGGGTAAAGTATTCCCCCGCCACGTTGAGGATGTCGGCGAAGTTGAGCCCCACTGCCCCGACCTTGAGCAGGACTTGGCCGGGGCCGGGCGTGGGAGTGGGCATCTCGGTCAGCTCGAGGACTTCCGGGCCACCGGTGCGGGTGACGAGGATGGCGCGCATGGCTCTAGCTTATGACACTCACCGTGTAACCCTGGCGTAACCTCCTGCGCGGTAGGCTCTAGCTCAAGGAGGGAACACCATGCCCTATCTGCTCATCCAGGGGAACTACCGCATCATCGGCGGCGCACCAGACGGCGACTCGATCAAGTTTTACCCGAACAAGGTGGCCCGCTGGAACGAACTCGAGGCCTTAGGCAAAACCCACCGCATCCGCAAGAACAAGGATGGCGGGGTCCAATTGCGCCTGGACGCCATAGACACGCTCGAGACCCACTACACCCCCCCAGTCGGCGGGGCCACCGTCGAGCACCAGCCGCTCAAATTCGCCCACGCCGCCCGGGACCAACTGCTCAAGTTTTTGGGCTTCACCCAGGTGCAGCAGAACGCCAACGAGAAGGTGATTTCTTCGCAACCCGCGCGGGTTCCGGGGTTCATCCTCTCGAAGTTCGTGGATACTTATGGCCGGGCGGTGTCGTTTGTCTACAAGGGCACCCCGCCCGAGCGCGACGGGAGCACGGTTTTTGTGGACGCGGCGATGCTAAAGCAGAGCGCCAACTACCATTTGCTGGCCCAAGGCCTGGCTTATCCCACCTACTACAGCGGCCTCTATTTCGAGTTGCGAAACGAGCTGACCAAGGCGGTGGCTGCGGCCCGCAAGGGCAAGGGGTTGTGGCCTGAGGACAAGACCACCAAAGGCTTTGAACTCAAAACCGCCACTACCCTTACCGAAGACGTGGTGATTCTGCCCAAGCTGTTCCGCCGCCTGAGCGACTACCTTGAGCTCAACCAGGGGAGCCTTTCGCTCTCGGGTCTGGACGCATACCTGCGCGCCCGCAACGACGAGGTGGTGGTGCTTGACAAGGGCCAGAAAACCGGGCTGCACTTTCTGGTGGAGGTCAAAGGGCGGCAGGCGCGGATGAAGGAGCCGCCGGAAAACTTGATGTTCTTGGAGAAGTAGCTGCTCGAGAGTAGTCTGCAACAAATGTCCTTGCATTTGCCCAGCAGCCCTACAGGGGAGCGTGCCAAGCGCTTTGGAGCCTACTATACCGACGTTGCAGTAGCCCGGTTCCTGGTGCGCTGGGCAGTTCGTTTACCCAATGACAGGGTGTTAGACCCTTCGTTTGGGGGCGGAGTATTTCTGTACGCTGCAAGTCAACGCCTGGAGGAACTCGGCGGGCAGCCCGCAAAACAGGTTTTTGGGGTGGAACTCGACCCGGAGGTCCACGCCCGGACGGGTAAAACCCTTGCTGGGAAGGGCCATCTTGTACACAGCGATTTCTTTGATGTGGACGCGAAGACCTTTGGAAAGTTTGAGGCTGTCGTAGGCAATCCCCCGTTTATTCGCTATCAGCGCTTCACGGGTGAGGGGCGCGATAAGGCCCTGGCCCGGGCCGCCAACGAGGGGGTGGTTCTGAGCCGGTTGGCGAGTTCCTGGGCTGCGTTTCTCATTCACTCCATCAGCTTTCTAAAAGAGGGCGGACGCATCGGCATGGTGATTCCGATGGAGCTAGGGCACGCGGCGTATGCCAGGCCGGTACTCGAGTACCTGGCTCGGCGCTTCGAGCAGGTTACCTTTCTAACCTTCCGAAAGAAACTCTTCCCCGATCTGAGCCAGGACACGTTGCTGTTGCTTGCTGAACCCAAAGGTTCATTCAAGGGGAGGTTTCATTCGCTCGACCTGGAAGAGGCAGGGTCTTTAGAGCGGTTGAACCTTCCCTCGAAGAATGCTCAAAGGCTCGAGACCAACCGACTCCTGATGGGGGAATCGCGGCTGAAGGAGAGCTGGATTCCGCGCAAGGCTCGAGAGCTGTACCGGGAGCTCAGGGAATCGCCGCAAGTCCAACGTCTAGGCCAGGTTGCCGATGTTGGGATTGGCTATGTAACTGGAGATAATGAGTACTTCCACCTGAGTCCTGAGGACGCACTTGAGTGGGACATACCCAAAGCATTCTTAAAACCTGCAATTCGCCGAGGGAGGGCGCTATCTGGTTTGCGCCTAACAAAACAAGATTGGCAGGCTGCGGTGGCGAATGGAGAAGCAGGCTATTTGCTTTACATCCATGGAGCCAACCCCCTGCCGCCAGGGGTGCTCGGGTACATTCAAAAGGGCGAGGCTGAAGGCGTGAACCAAGCTTACAAGTGCAGGGTTCGTGAACCCTGGTATTCGGTTCCACACGTTTATCTTCCCGATGCCTTTCTCACTTACATGAGTGGCGAAATACCCCGTTTAGTAGCCAATGATGTCGGAGCGGTGGCTCCAAATAGTTTGCACGTCCTTCGTTTCCATGCGGGCACGAAACTCAGCGCAGATGCTCTGGCGAGCTTATGGCAAACTTCGCTAACTCGGCTCAGTGCCGAACTCGAGGGCCATGCGATGGGGGGTGGAATGCTAAAGATAGAGCCGACCGAAGCTGAAAGCATTGTCCTCGCAAAGCCTGATATGGCGGTAGACAGCCTCGAGGCGCTTTCTTATGAACTGGATGAATCGGTGAGAGAAGGCGACGGCGAGCGGGCTCAGCAGGTGGCAGACCAAGCAATCTTAGGCAAAGGACTTGGTTTAGCCGAGCAGGACAGGGCGTTGCTTCGTGAAGCGGCAAATGCACTCAAGGCTCGTAGATATTCTCGCTAGGGCGTCGAACCAGGAATCCCACGCGCTTTCCGCCACGCCCGCGCGGCGCGGGCGTGGGAGTCTCGAGCCCGCCCCACCCTGTCTTGCCCCCGCCTCCAGCACTCATCCCCCAGACCGGGGGTGCGCAGCTACCGGGAGGCCCTGCGGCCCTAGCGCTCACAGGCCACCCCGTCCCCATCCCGGTCCAGCTCCGGGCGATGGGCCGGCCCGCCCCGGTAGATGGGTGCAGCCCCGGCGGAGCGGGGCTCGGTGCAGTTGCGGTAGTACGGGCTCGAGGTGCGCGGGCTGCCCGCCGAGGGCGGGTTGGCCGGGTTCTTCCGGTACTCCCAGGGGGGTTGGAAGGGGCCCTGCCAGACGCCCCGCCGGGCCGCCTGGGCCTGACGCTGAGCCCCGAGGTAGATGCGGCCAAAAGAGGCGAGTATACGGGTCCTGGAGAAAAGTTTGAGCAGGTAGTAATGATGCTTTTCCAACCTTTGCTCAATGAAACCACCGAGCCTTGGGTAAAGCTTGTAGACACACTGACTGATCGTGAAGTGAGCGAGACTGAATATTTTTTATCTCTACAGAAAATTTTCAATCGTCGTAATCCGCACATGCTTGTCGGAGAGCTTAGTGAGGACAAAGACTTGGACGAAGAGACTGAAGACTCCTATTGAAAGAATTCGTCTAACATGGGGGCATGGCAAACTGTACGCATTTACAGGCTTTAGAGGCCAACCCGCCCGACCTCGCCCCCAGCGCCCAGGGCTGCGAGGAGTGCTTGAAAATGGGCGATACCTGGGTTCACCTGCGGACTTGCCTCGAGTGCGGCCACGTGGGCTGCTGCGACTCCTCGAAGAATAAACACGCCACCAAGCACTTCCACGAATCCGGCCACGCCCTAATCCAGTCCTTCGAGCCGGGGGAAGCCTGGGTCTGGTGCTACATAGACCAGCAAGCCGCGATGTTCCTCGACAAGCTCTACCACAAAAAGTAGCGGCCCCGTTCAGGACGGACCTTTTGAGACATAAAGAACCTCCGTCAATGACGGAGGTTCTTTGACCTTTGATGGTGCTCGGCGCCTAATTCACCCGCTCCACCCGCAGCATGTTGGTGGTCCCGCGCACCCCGAAGGGCACCCCAGCGGCGATCACTACGTACTCCCCGACCTCGACCAGCCCGGTCTCCTTGGCCTTCTCGACCGCGATCTTTACCATGTCGTCGGTGTCCTTGGGGTCGGGGGCGGTGATAGGCAGCACATCCGATACCACCGCCAGTTGGTGACAAACGTAGGGGTTGGGGGTACAGGCCAAGATCGGCACCGCCGGACGAGTGCGTGCCACCCGCCGAGCGGCCCCACCGGTCGCGGTGAACACCACGATGGCCTTGGCCCCGGTGGCGTCTACCACATCGTCCACCGCCAGGGCGATGGCATCTTGCACGGTGCGGTTGGGGGCACCGCGCAGGGCGTTGAGTCGGTCCAGGTATTCCTTGGTGGCCTCGACGGTCTTGGCGACCCGGGCCATAAAGGCCACCGCTTCTACCGGGTAGGCCCCGGCGGCAGTCTCGGCGGAGAGCATCACCGCGTCGGTGCCGTCGAAGATGGCGTTCGCCACGTCAGAGGCTTCGGCGCGGGTGGGCGAGGGGTTCTTGACCATACTCTCGAGCATCTGTGTCGCCGTCACCACGGCCTTCCCAGCCTGAACGCTCTTGAGGATGATCCGCTTCTGCACCGCCGGGACCTCTTCCAGGGGCATCTCCACGCCGAGGTCGCCGCGCGCCACCATGATCCCGTCAGCCTCCTCCAAGATTTCGTCGAAGCGAGCCACCGCGCTGGGCTTCTCGATCTTGGCCATCAGCCGGGCGCGGGAGTTCTGCCGGGTCAGATAGTGCCTCGCCAGGAGCAGATCGTCGCGGCTGCGCACGAAGCTCACCGCCACCCAGTCCACCTCGAGCTGCACCCCCAGCATCAGGTCTTCGATGTCTTTATCGGTTAGGGCCGGGAGCGAGAGGTCAGCACCGGGGATATTGATCCCCTTGTTGTTCGATAGCCGCCCCCCAATCAACACCGTGGTGTAGATATCGTTGCCGCGCACCTCGTCCACCCGCAACCGGATGTTGCCATCGTCGAGCAGCAGGACCTGTCCGGCTTCCACGTCCCCCGGTAATCCGCGATAGGTAGTCGAGACCCGGGTTTCGTCGCCCTCCACCGGCTCGGAGGTGATGGTGAACTTCTGCCCTGGGGCAAGCTCCACTGCCCCCTCTTTAAAGCGCCCACAGCGGATCTTGGGGCCTTGCAGGTCTTGCAATATGGCGACCACCCGGCCTAGTTCCTGCGAGGTCTGCCGGATGGTCTCAACTCTGCTCCGGTGGTCTTCGGGGGAGCCGTGCGAGAAGTTGAGGCGGAACACGTCCACACCGGCCTCGATCAACGAGCGGACGACCTCGGGGGTACTGCTGGCCGGTCCCAGGGTGGCAACGATCTTGGTGCGTTTAGGAAGTCCCATAAGTACCTTGTCGAAGGTCTAAGGTCGAAAGTCGAAAGTCTGTCGCGGTTTGGCCTTAGACCTTCGACCTTCGGCTTTCGACATCATTTTTTGAACGCTCCGAAGCCTAAGAACCGCGCTCCCACCCCGAGTTCCTCCTCGATGCGCAGGAGCTGGTTGTACTTGGCGAGGCGGTCGGAGCGGCTGGCCGAGCCGGTTTTGATCTGGCCAGCGTTCACCGCCACGGCGATGTCGGCGATGGTGCTATCTTCGGTCTCCCCCGAGCGATGCGAAAGGATGGTGGTGTAGCCCGAGCGCTGGGCCAGGCGGATGGCCTCCAAGGTCTCCGAGAGCGAGCCGATCTGGTTGACCTTGACCAGGATCGAGTTTGCCACCCCCATCTCGATGCCCTTCTTCAAGAATTCAGGATTGGTCACGAACAAGTCGTCGCCCACCAGTTGCACCTTGTAGCCGATGCGCTCGGTGAGGTGTTTCCAAGTATCCCAGTCGTCCTCAGCCAACCCGTCCTCGATTGAAACGATGGGGTACTGGTTGACCCAGTTTTCCCAGTAGGCGGCCATCTCTTCGCCTGAAAGCGACTTGCCGTCGGCCCCCAAAACATACTTTCCGTCCTTGTAGAACTCGCTGCTGGCGGGGTCTAGGGCAATAGCGATGTCCTGACCCGGCTTGTATCCCGCTTTGGAGATGGCCTCTAAGAGCACCTCCACAGCCTCCACGTTCGATTTTAGGTCGGGGGCAAACCCGCCTTCGTCACCGACATTGGTGTTGTAACCCCGGCCCTTTAGAACCGATTTTAGGGCGTGGAAGGTCTCGACCCCCATCCGCAAAGCCTCAGCGAAGGTGGTGGCACCGCCCGGAACCAGCATGAACTCCTGGAAATCCACGTTGTTGTCGGCGTGTTTGCCGCCGTTAATCACGTTCATCAGCGGGACCGGTAGGGTCACCCCCTGCACCCCGCCCAGGTGGCGGTACAGCGGTATCCCTAGAAAGTTGGCGGCGGCGTGCGCGGTCGCTAGCGAGACCGCCAAGATCGCGTTGGCCCCTAGCTCGCCCTTGTTGGGGGTGCCGTCGAGCTCGAGCATGGCCCGGTCCACAGCTTCTTGGTTTAGGGCGTCGAGGCCTCGCACCTCGTCGGCGATCCGCTCGTTCACCGCGGCCACCGCCCGCAGCACCCCCTTACCGGCGTAGCGGGGGCCGCCGTCGCGCAGTTCCACCGCCTCGTGGGCTCCAGTGGATGCCCCCGAGGGAACCATGGCCCGGCCGCGGGCGCCGGATTCCAGGGTCACCTCGGCTTCGACCGTGGGGTTACCGCGCGAGTCCAGCACCTCACGCCCTTTGACTTCGACAATCGTGGTCATATTTTGGAATGCCTCCTGTTGGTGATTTCTAAGTCAAGCTTGTAACCGCTTCCGGCAAACCGGCTAATAGTCTACACCCGAGGCTTTAGGATTGGGTTTTGTACAGGGTCTAAACTCGAAGCGGAACCACCACCGCCAGATAGCCAGTATCCCCCTCAGCTTGCACCGTGCTGGGGCTAGTGGCGCCGGATAGCCGGATACGCACCGCTCCCTCGATGGGGGCGAGGGCATCAATCAAATATTGGGCGTTATAGGCCACCATCAGTTGGGGTTCCCCACTGCTCTCGATGCTCAGCTCTTCCCTGCCCCGCCCGTAGTCGCCCTCGGCGTCAATATCCAGTTTCCCCTCGTTGAAGAGCAGGTTGACCCGGTGATTATTGCGGTCAGAGAGCACCGCGACCCGCTTCAAACTCTCGCGAAATGCCTCGGCTCCTAGCATGGCCTCGAGCACATAGCTCTGTGGGATCACCCTGGCATAGTCGGGGAACTCCCCCTCCATCAGCTTCACCGCCATCCGTACCGCATCGCCGACCAAGGTCAGGGTCCCCTCCCCTACCGCAAGTGAGACCTCCCCTGGAGCATCCTTGAACACCCGCACGACCTCGTCGGCGCTGCGGGCTGGAACGACCAGCTTCTTAGGGCTGAGGGTCATCGGCAGATCATAGCGAGCCAGACGGAACCCATCGGAGGCCACCGAGCGCAGGCCATTCTCAGAGAACTCCAGCTGCACCCCCCGGAAAATGGCCCGGTACTCCTCGGTGCTGGCGGCGTAGCGGACGCGGGTGAGGGCTTGGGCCAAGCTCGAGGCCGGAACTCTTTCTACACCCGCCTCGGCGAACGAGAGTTCAGGGTAGCCCTCTGGGCTGGTGGTGGAAAGCTGGGTGTTGAAGGCACCCGAGTGAAGCTCTAAACGCTCCCCAAAGACCAGCTCGACCAACTCTCCCGGCACGCTCCGCACGATTTGCGAAAAGGTCTGAGCCGGCACGAGCACTTCCCCCACCCCCTGGATTTCGGCGGTGAGTCGAACCTCGATATCCACCTCACCGTTGGTTCCCTTGAGAATCAGCCCCTGGTCACTTAGCTCCAAGGGTAGGTAGGTCAAAATGGGGTTGCTGCTCCGGCTCGGAATGATCCGTTCTAGGATGGATAGCCCTTCGGCAAGGGTGCGTTTGGGGATGCGGACTTCCACTTGCGTCCTCCTGGCGGCTTGGGTTGCCTTTTGGCTTCCCAACGTTTTGCCCATGCATTCTAACAGGATGGTTTTTAGCTGTGACTTTCTGAGGTATGTAGATTTGCAGAAGTAGGCTACTGAATTTAATTACTACGTCTTTTTAAGAAATTTAAATAATTAGTAGTACTAGTAGTAGGGCCTGTGGATATGTGGATAAGGCCGGTTAAACCCCGACGCCTATCGAATTCAGCTTGTGGACAAAGGGGCCATAAATTTGTGGATAAGCTGTGGATAACTTGTGGATAGAATTGGCACTTGTCCACAACCCCCTGCTAAACGCACTTATCCACAATCCCATCCACAGGGTTATCCACAAGTTATCCACAGGGTTATCCACAGCTCACAACGGGATTTGCCTAGCGCAAGCGCTCTTTGATGGATTTGACCGCCTGAAGTAGGCTGTTGTCCGTATCTATGGCCTCTTGTATCTTTTGAATCGCGTAGAGCACGGTGGTATGGTCCCGCCCGTCAAAAAACTGGCCGATCTCTGGAAGCGACATGTGGGTCACCTCGCGGATGAGATACATCGCCACTTGGCGTGGAATCACCACCTCTTTGCGGCGGCCTGCCCCCCTGATCTCTTCGGCCTTGAGCCCGTAGTGATCGGCCACCCCCTTGACAATCTCCTCGGGGGTGAGGTTGGTTTCGGTGGCGGTGAAGACATCGGAGAGGGCCTTGGCAGCAATCTGTTTGGAGAGCTGAACCCCGTTGAGTGAGGCGTATGCGATCACCCGCATCAGGGCGCCCTCGAGCTCGCGAATGTTGGAGGTCACTTGTTTGGCGATGTACTCCAGCACCTCCTCGGGGATACGCATGTTGCGGAACTCAGAGTTCATCTTGAGAATGGCCACACGGGTTTCTAAGTCGGGCGATTGGATATCGGTGATCAGGCCCCACTCGAAGCGGCTACGCAGCCGGGACTCGAGGGTGAGGATGTCTTTGGGCGGTCGGTCGGAGGAGAGGATGATCTGCTTACGGGCCTCGTAGAGCGCGTTGAAGGTGTGGAAGAACTCGTCCTGGGTCCGCTCCTTCCCTGCGATAAATTGGATGTCGTCCACCAGCAGCAGGTCCACCGAGCGGTAGCGGTCGCGGAATTCCGAAGTGCGGTCCTCGCGGATCGAGTTGATCAGCTCGTTGGTAAAGGTTTCTGTGGTGACGTACTCGATTTTCTTATCCGGGAACCGCTGTGCCACCGAGTGACCCACCGCATGCATCAGGTGGGTTTTGCCCAAACCCACACCCCCATACAGGAATAACGGATTATAAGCGTAGCCTGGCGACTCCGCTACCGCTACCGCCGCGGCGTGGGCTAAGTTGTTGTTCTGCCCTACCACGAAGTTTTCGAAGGTGTATTTGGAGTTGAGGCGAGCCCTTGGCTCTTGAACTTGAGGCTGGCTTGGTACGGAAAAAATATCGTCCTGTACGGGATTAACCGGAATTACCTTGAGCTCAAAACGCGGGGTCTGCGCTCCGAGCCGGGTAAGGGCTTCTTGAATGAGTTCGGCGTAATGTTTTTGAATCCAGTCCCCGGCAAAGGAGGTGGGTACCCCTAGCTCGAGGGAGCCATTCACTACGCCCAAGGGGCGAATTTTCTCGAACCAGGTGTGGTACTCCACCTCGGTTATGCTTTGGCGCACGTACTCGAGGACATTTTGCCAAACAGTGTTCTGGGTCAAAACCTTTCCCCCGCCCCGCCATTCTAAGACTTATCCACAGGCTTGCAACCATGAGAATGTAAGCTAAGCTGAGAACGATAAGGATTTGCTAGAATACTCCGATGGAAGTTTATGACGTGATCGTGGTGGGCGGCGGCCACGCGGGTATCGAGGCAGCTTGGGCGGCTGCGCAAGTGGGGGCGCGGGTCGGCCTAATCACCTCCAATCCCGAGCGGATCGGACTAATGCCTTGTAACCCGGCAGTAGGTGGACCGGGTAAAAGCCAACTGGTCGCGGAAATCGAGGCGATGGGCGGCCTGATGGGGAAGCTGGCCGATGCCACCGCGATTCATACACGGGTGCTCAACCGCTCCAAAGGGCCTGCTGTACAGAGTTTGCGGGTCCAGGTAGACCGCGATAACTATGCCCTCGAGGCCCAGCAGAAATTGCTTTCACATCCCAATATCGCAAGTGTCCGTGCTGAGGTTTCTGCCCTCTGGTACGAAAATAATCGGCTCCTTGGGGTTCTGACGGTGGATGGCCGCAAAGTTTCGGCCCTCTCGGTGGTGGTGGCTAGTGGAACCTTTCTTCAGGGGAGGGTGTGGTACGGGCGGCAGTCCAGAGCTGCAGGCCGTCAGGGGGAGCCCCCAGCACGGTTTTTATCGGATAGCTTGCGAGACATTGGACACCGTCTGTTGCGATTCAAGACCGGTACCCCGCCGCGCATTCGAGCTGAATCGGTGAACTTTGAGGTGTTGGATACCGTCTCCCCCGACTGCCCACCTGAGACCTTTTCGGGTGTGGAGGGCCCACATGCCGCAGCCTGTCCTACTTGGCAGACCCGCACCACCGCACTCACCCACCAGCTCATAGCGGAAAACCTCCACCTCTCCCCTCTTTATGGCGGGGATATTGAGGGCATCGGTCCTCGCTACTGCCCATCCATCGAGGACAAAGTCATACGTTTTGCCGATAAAGACAGCCATCTGCTCTTTGTTGAACCCGATGGCCTGCACACGTCCGAGGTCTATCTGCAAGGCTTTTCCTCGAGCCTCCCCCCCGAGCTTCAAGTCAAGATGGTGCAAAGCTTACCGGGGTTTGAACGAGCCGTGATCCAGCGGTATGCGTATGCGGTTGAATACGACGTTGTAGACCCGCTGGAACTGACTCATGGCTTGCAATCGAAGAAATTGAAAGGCCTTTTCACTGCTGGGCAAATCAACGGGACTTCTGGTTATGAAGAAGCGGCTGCCCAAGGGCTGCTCGCAGGGGTAAACGCTGCTCGATTCGCTGCTGGGCTGCCCGAGGCCCATGTTGCCCGTGAACGGGGTTATCTAGGTGTGATGGTAGATGATCTGGTACACCAGGGGGTGGATGAGCCCTATCGGATGATGACCTCACGGGTAGAACTCCGCCTTCTATGCCGTGCAGACAATGCCGATGAACGTTTGCTACCCTTGGCAACCGATCTGGGTTTGCGCCCCGAAACCGATTTATTAAGGATGCAGACCAAATACGAGCGGGTTCGAAACGAACTAACCCGTTTGGAGAAACTGCGCATGGAGGGAATATCGGCGCTTCATTATCTACGAAAGCCGGAAGCAAAATATATAGATATATTGAATAGGCTTGGCCCTTCTGAGCCCCCCCTATCTCGGGAAGAGGTCTATCAGGTAGAAGTTCGCGCAAAATATTCTGGATATATCGAACGCCAACAAAGGCTGCATAAACGCCTGAGAGAGTTTAAGTCCTATGTTCTGCCTACTACGATGAACTACCGCGTGGTCAGCAGTCTTTCGAGAGAAGCTTTCGAAAAGCTGTCAAAGGTTTTACCCAAGACCCTCGCGGAGGCCTCGAGAATCCCTGGGATACGCGATTCTGACCTCACCGCATTAATAATCCATCTAACCAAAACCCCGGCATAGTTTCACG
>PSMF01000025.1:0-2706 GCA_040290005.1 Meiothermus sp. | reverse complement strand
GTTTCACGAGAAACCTTACGGTGAAACAAGGGTTTATTTATGAATGACTTCGAGTCAGGTTTATTTCTAGGAGTCCTTATCAGCGAAGGTCACTTCGGTGGGGATGGACGCCAACCACAAATTACGGTACGGATGCATGTCCGCCACGAAGCGCTTTTCCAACTGCTGGTCACTCTGGTTCCGGGCTCGAAGCTATATGGGCCATACAATCATGATGGCCGGATTTATTACCAGTGGATGGCTCGAGGTCAGGTTCTACGCGAGTATCTGGTTCCAATCTTGGATAAACTGCCCATTCAAACCATAGATGAACATGCCTTCACACGGTATTCGGAGATGAAGCGCAAATACAACATGTAGGATTATGCCACTAAGTGCTGAGGGTCAAAGTTTACTCTTAGAAGCTGCTAAAGAGTTGGGTTTTCACCTCGGTGAGGAAATCGAGCGGTTCAGTAGGTTTTATGATCTGCTACTAGAAGGCAACAGGGTAACAAACCTCACTTCAATAACCAATGAGCGAGAGGTCGTTCTCAAGCATTTCGCGGATTCGCTGAGTTGTGACTTAAGGGGGCACCTTAGTGGCTCGTTGAGGGTTATGGATATAGGCACAGGTGCGGGGTTTCCGGGGGTGCCCTTATGTATTGCAAGACCCGATCTAGATATGGTTTTGGTGGATGCTACCCATAAAAAGGTGGATTTTTTGGATAAGGTGCGGCTTTCTCTACCGCTCGGTAATGCTCGTACCCTATGGGGCCGAGCAGAGGAGATAGCAAGACAGCTTCAACATAGGGAATCGTATGACCGGGTAGTCACTCGAGCGGTAAGCCCGCTTAATACGCTGTATGAGCTGTGCCTTCCGTTCTTGAAAGTGGGGGGATATCTCGTCGCACAGAAGGGTCCTGAGGCGCGCGATGAGGTAGAAAAAGCGGGTCTCGCTGCTGAAAAACTTGGAGGGAGGTTGGTGGAGGTTGTTCCACTAAAACTTCCCGTTTTGGGCGACCCCAGATGCTTAGTGATTGTAGAGAAAATCCTTTCTACACCCGATAAGTACCCGCGCAGGTCGGGTGTCCCACAGAAAAATCCATTATTCTAGGAGCAATGTGAAACGCATCGGGATCGTCAACCAAAAAGGCGGGGTGGGGAAGACCACCACCGCGGTAAACCTGTCGGTTTATCTGGCCAAAGCCGGGCAAAAGGTTTTGCTGATAGACCTAGACCCGCAGGTGAACGCCACCTCAGGATTGGGTCAATCGGACGAGGCCGGGAGCATCTATAACGCCTTGGTAGGCGGTTCTGCACCGGGGTCGGCGATCATCAACATAGGGGAGGGTTTGGACCTGATACCCGCGAGCTCAGATTTAGTCGGGGCCACCGCGGAGTTGCTGGAAAACCCTACCCGACTCGCCGAGGTGATTACGGCCCTCGAGCCCCAATATGACGCGATACTGCTGGACGCCCCGCCCAGCTTAGGACCCATCACCCTCAATGTCCTAGCTGCGGCTGAGGGTTTGATCGTCCCTGTGCAGGCCGAGTATTACGCCCTCGAGGGGGTAGCGGGCCTGATGGAGACGGTGGACCAGGTACGAACCGGGCTAAACCCTGCCCTCAGACTTCTGGGTATTCTGATCACCATGTACGACCCGCGCACGCTCTTATCGCAACAGGTGGAGGCTAACCTACGTGCCAACTTGGGGGAGAAGGTGTTCTGGACGGTGATTCCTCGCAATGTGCGGTTGGCCGAAGCACCCAGCCACGGCAAGGACATCGCCCAGTATGCCCCGACCTCGAGCGGAGCCCATGCCTATCGCCGTCTAGCCGAGGAGGTGATGCGCCGTGTCCAAGAAGCCTAGTGGGCTGGGGCGAGGCCTGGAGGCGTTGCTGCCAAAGAGCCCGGCGGGTTTATCTAAACTCCCGCTGGCCTTGATCAAGCCCAACCCCGACCAGCCCCGTCGTATCTTCGACCAGACCGCTCTGGACGAGCTCTCCGCCTCGATCAAGGAGAAAGGTCTGTTGCAGCCGCTGCTGGTGCGCCCGAAAGGGGACATGTATGAACTGATCGCGGGGGAACGCCGCTTTCGGGCTTCGCAACAGGCGGGGCTGCGCGAGGTGCCAGTGGTTATCCGCGATATCAGCGAGCGGGAGGCCCTCGAGCTGGCCTTGATCGAAAACCTCCAGCGCGAGGACCTGAACCCGGTGGAGGAGGCGCAGGGTTACAAAAGATTGGTGGACATGGGCATGACCCAGGAGGAGGTCGCGCAGGCCGTGGGCAAGGCCAGGGTTACGGTCTCCAACGCACTACGCCTGTTGCAACTTTCTGCTGAGGCCATAAAAGCCCTGGAGGCCAACAAGATCACCGCCGGACACGCTCGTGCCCTGCTGATGCTGCCCGAGGCCAAACGGGCCTGGGGGCTTTCGGAGGTGCTCTCTAAAAACCTCAACGTGCGGGAAACCGAACGGCTTAAGGAGAGCCAATCCCGTCCCGCAGGCCATAAAGGCCGCGCCGCCGAAGCCTACCCGGATATCGCCAAGACCCTGACCCGCCGCCTGGGAACACGGGTGCGGTTTACCGGGGAGAATCGGGGTAAACTCGAGATCAGCTATCATTCCGAGGAAGAACTCAACGCTATTTTGGAGGCGCTGGGTTATGAAAGTTAAGTATCTCCATGGTAGTATTACGAAATGCCAGCAGCGCGATATGTGAAGTTG
>PSMF01000206.1:0-3457 GCA_040290005.1 Meiothermus sp. | reverse complement strand
AAGGCCTTCCAGAGGCCGGTCTGGGCTTCGGGGGCGGGGTCGGCGTAGGCGAAGATGTTGGGGACCAGGCCAAAGCCCAGCTCGCATTCGATCTCTTGACGGACGGATTCCATACTAAAAGCATAGCCCAGCCCACGGCAAAGCCAGGTGCAAAAGACGGCCTGCTGGCCTCGGTGGTTCTGGGTGGGGATTGTGCGGGTCATTCTGGTGTTGACACTCCCACGGCTAAAGCCGTGGGATTCTTGGGCTCACCCCTGCGCTCAGTACGAGCGTCTTATACCCGATTCGGTCAGTTCGTCCCCATTCGGGGACGAACTGACCCGACCGAAGGGAGTGCTCTAGGATTCAAAAAGATAGCCTCTATAGCCTCTGAAGATCTTTGGTTTGGATGACTATCTTTTTGAATCCGGTATTACATGGTGATGCCGGGTCTTTCAACCCACTCCTCAAGCGTGACTTCCCGTGTGCCCCACGCCCCGCCACGGCGTGGCGGAGAGCAAGCGCCGCGACACACCCTCGTTCCGCATCCTCCAGCGCGTGAGGGTCAAAGGCAATCGCCTGTACGTACCGAAGGTCGGCCTCGTCAAGTTCCGCAAGTCCCGAGACATCGACGGCATCACCAAGAGCGCCACCTTCCGCCGAGAGTCGGACGGGCACTGGTACGTTTCGCTGGTCGTGGAGTTCACGATGCCCGCCGTACCGCTGCCCGCCGTTCACGCATCCGAAGTGGTCGGTATTGACCTCGGGCTGAAGAGCTTCGTGACACTCAGCAACGGCGACCGGGAGGCGGCCCCGCAGTTCTTTGGCAAAGGCGAACGGAAGCTCTGCAAGGCGCAAAAGACGCTTTCCCGCCGCACTCGGGGCGGCAACCGCTATGCCAGGGCCCGCCGTCAGGTGGCCCGCGTTCACCGCCGCATCGCCCATCAGCGAAACGACTTCGTTCATCAGACGACCGCCGAGCTGGTCAGGAAGTTCTCTGGGTTGTGCATTGAAACCCTGAGCGTGAAGGGCATGGCGAAAACCAAGCTTGCCAAGAGCGTTCTGGATGCGGCCTTTGGGGAGTTCCGCCGTCAGTTTGAGTACAAGGCCGTCTGGCATCGTAAACACCTCGCCGTGATTGACCGCTTCTTCCCATCCAGCAAACTGTGCGGGGAGTGCGGAGCCCTCAACACGGAGACGCTGGTTTCGCCGCGAAGCGGGGTGTTGACCTTGAGTGACCGAGAGTGGATGTGCGCCTGCGGGGCCGTGCATGACCGGGACCTCAATGCCGCTCGGAACATCAAGTGCGAGGGGCTGAGCTTGATACCGACCGTTGCCCTGGGGCACAGGGAGACGTTAAACGCTCGTGGAGACTGCATCAGTCTGGCGAAAGCCAGCGGCGGTTGCTGAAGCGAGAATCCCACGTGCCTTAGCCGTGGGAGTGTCAAATATTCTTGGGGGGGAACGAAGGGGAATCTTACCCACAACATCGTGGGTAGTCGGCGAACAACAAGGAGGGGTGTTATAGTACAGCGATAGGTGAAGCCATGACCGTTTGTCTCGGAAAACCAACTCCTCCTGAGCGATTTGCGAGACTGAATTGCAAGTTATGGAGATGGACAGCTGCCATTGCGTTTACCCACAACGTCGTGGGTAAGGTGGATTCATGAGTCGGGTGATCGCCTTGGCCAATCAGAAGGGGGGCGTAGCTAAGACCACCACCGCTATCAATCTTGGCGCAGCCCTAGCTGAACGTGGCTACAGGGTTCTATTGGTTGATGCAGACCCTCAGGCCAATCTCACGATAGGGGTAGGATTGGATCCTTCGAGGCTCGAGCCGACCCTCTCCGGAGTATTGGCGGCCGAGGAGGGGAACCTCGCTGATGCGGTGTACGAAACTGAAAATAGCAACCTACAGGTGGTGCCAGCGGATATCGACCTCGCGGATGTAGAGTTTGCCATGGTGAACCGCTTCAGTCGGGAGACCCTTCTACGCTCGAGCCTGAACTCAGCTTTGCTGCATCACTACGACTTCATTCTTATCGATTCTCCGCCCAATCTTGGCATGCTCACCATTAACGTCTTATGCGCGGCTCAGGAGGTGATCGTCCCTGTAGCCACCCATTTCTTTGCCCTCCAAGGGCTGACCACCTTGCTCTCACGGCTGCGCTATATCCAGGGTAAGCTGAACCCCGAACTCAGGGTTCTAGGCTTACTGGCGACACGCTTTGATAGCCGCACGCTCCTGGCTCAACAAGTGCTGGCGCAGCTCCCAGGATTCGGGTTGCCCGTGTTCAAGACTGTGATTCATGAGGCGGTGCGGTTGGCTGAGGCCCCCAGCCAAGGGCGAACCATCCTCGAGTATCAAGGAGAGAGCGCCAGTGCCGCGCAGTACCGGGCGTTGGCGGCTGAGGTGGCGGCATGAGGGCAACCAAGGACAAAGCACAAAAGATCCCTACGAAGGGAAGGCGCTTTACCCTCGACACTACCGCCTTGTCGGGATACCGCGAGGGATTGGAGAAAAAGCAGTCTGGAGCGCTCTTGGGCGGAGAGGGCGAAGTCGAGATTCCCCTCGAGCGGCTCCAAGCCGCGCCCTGGAACGCTCGCCGCTACTTCAATCCCAAGCGCTTGGATGAGCTGGCCCAGGACCTTAGGACCCAGGGGCAGATCCATGCCATCCTGGTGCGGCCGCTAGGGGGGGAGCGCTACGAGGTAGTGGTGGGCGAACGACGGCTTCGGGCGGCAGTCCTGGCGGGGTTCAGATCGCTGCGGGCGCGGATTCGCAACCTTTCCGACCCCGAAGCGCACAGCCTCTCCTTAGCCGAAAACCTCGACCGCGAAGACCTCTCCGCCTACGAGGAGACCCTAGGCTATCTTCAGCGCCTGGTGCTCGAGTTGAGCGGAACTCCAGCGTTCGAGGCGTGGCGCAGGAGTTCGGAGGATCCGCGGGCCGCGGTCATTCGGGCCTTGCACCGGCTTCATAACGAGCGCAGGCTTCCGGCAGGGGAGATAGGAACGGTGCGAGGAACCGAGCTCGAGCGGCTGATGCGGAGCGTGTTCGATCGGCATCAGCGGATCAGCCTCGAGGCCTTCTACAAGCATCGCCTGCCCATTTTGGGCTTGCCCGAGGAACTGCTGGCAGCGCTCAAAGCAGGGCAGATCGAATACTCTAAGGCCAGCGTGATTGCCCGGCTGCCCGACCCGGGGGCCCGCAAGGAGCTCCTGCGTCAAGCCCTGGAGAATAACCTGTCACTTACAGCGCTTAGGGCGCGAATCCCCCATCCTGCCGACCCAGGGACTGCCCTCCGTGAGCGGGCGATACAAGTCGCGCGTAAGTTCAAGAGCTTCCCCCTGACCGAAGCTCAGCAGAAAAAAGCCGAAGGCCTCTTGGCCGAACTCGAGGCCCTGCTGGAGTAGGAGGAGAGCTTATAGAAAAGAGGGGGTGTGGGGGAGCTATAAAACCCATCCCTAAAAGGGA
>PSMF01000205.1:0-3461 GCA_040290005.1 Meiothermus sp. | reverse complement strand
AGGCCCCGCGCTAGGGCGCTTCTCCTGGCCGGGGGCCGGGCGGCCCTTCACGGTCGTGCCTACAAACCCCGCAACCCACTTTTTATCCCTGCCAACCAGCAATTCTCGCATTCAAATCTCATTTTTCTAGAGCGTTACTTAAATAACCCATCTACCGTTACTGACTTTAGCTAGACTATGTGGGTGCTCAGGCCCAAGGCCCAGCTCTCTTCGGTAACCGAACTCACCCCGCAGTGGCTGTCTGAGCGGGGTCTGCGGGCGGTGCTGCTGGACCTGGACAACACCTTGGTCCCCTACAACGTCTACGGGGAAGCCCCTACCGAGCTGCTGGACTGGCTCTCCGACTTGCAAGGAGCGGGCATCGAAATCAGGCTGGTTTCCAACGCCCTGGCGGGGCGGGTGCGCTACTGGCGGGAGAAGCTGGGGGTCGAGGGCTATGGCCCAGCAGGCAAGCCCTGGTTTGGCTACAGCAACATCATCCGCGAGCTCGAGCTCAGACCCGAAGAGGTGGCGGTGGTGGGCGATCAGGTGTTTAGTGACGTGTTGGGCGGAAATCTGGCGGGGGCATATACCGTTTTGGTTTCCCCCCTATCGAACAAGGACATGATCTATACCCGCCTGGTGCGCAAGCTCGAAGCGCTGGTTTTAGGAAGGAAACAGGGGACCTACTTATGAGACCGACTTTTCTAACGGGCGATTCGGGGCGTGAAATTCCCGAGCTTTGGGCGGGGCTGAACTGGGTGAACGGAGGAGGATTTTGCCAATGGCAAATGTTCTGACCATCGGGGATAAACGGCTGGGAGCAGCACTTCTGGACATGGGCCTGCTGGGCGACGAGGAGCTTCAGCGAGCCCTGGAGCAGCACCGCGAAGTCGGCGGGAACTTAGGCGACATCGTGGTCGAGTTGGGGATGCTCAGTGAGCGCCGCATTGCCCAAGCCATCGAGGAGGCCTTCGGGGTCCCGCTGGTCGAACTGGTGGGGCTCGAAATCGCCCCCGAAGCCAAGGCTTTGGTCCCCGCCGAACGTGCCCGCGACCTGGGCGCGATTCCCTTTAGCCTCGAGGGCGGCTCGCTGCGCGTGGCCCTGCTCAACCCGTTGGATAACCTCGTGCTGGAGGAGCTTGAAGACCTCACCGGTCAGATCATCGAGCCCTACCAAACCACCCGCAGCTCCTTCGCCTACGCCCTAGCCCTGCACTATCCCGAACTGGGCCTGACCGTCCCACCCCCGCCCACTTCCGCCTCCCCCGGCGAGATGCAGCTCGGCGAGATTCTGGTGGGCAAGGGGCTGGTGAGCCGGGAAAACCTGGAAGCCGCCCTGGTGGAACAGGAGAAGACCGGCGAGCTGCTGGGCCGCATCCTGGTGAGCAAGTTCGGCCTGACCGAAGAGGAAATCCTGCGGGCCTTGGCCGAACAGGCCGGGTTAGAGTTCAAACCCGACGTGAGCGGCCTCGAGCTCCAGCCGGAGGTCTCGGCCATGCTGCTGCGCTCTGACGCCTTGCGCTATCAGGCCGTGCCCATCCGCCAGGACGGACAGAGCATCCAGGTGCTCCTAGCCGACCCCCGGCACCGCCTTGCGGTGGCGCAGCTCATAGACCGCCCGGTGAACTTCATCCTGACCACCCCCAAATCCTGGGAGGACCTCTTCGGCAAGGTTTACCCCGAGAAAAGCCGTCTGGGCGAGGCTCTGGTTCAAGAGGGTAAGCTGGGCCGTGCGGCCTTGCAGGATGCTTTGAGTGTCCAGCGCCGGATGGGCAAAACCCGCCCGCTGGGCGAGGTGCTGGTCGAACTCGGCTACGTCACCGCCGAGGATGTGGAGGACGCTCTTTCGCGCCAGCGGCAGGGCGGCGGGCGGCTCGAGGACACTCTGGTACAGTCCGGCAAGATCAAGCCGGAGATGCTCGCTAAAAGCCTCGCCACCCAGCTTGGCTACCCCTACATTGACCCCAATGACTCGCCCATTGACCCCTCGGTGCTGATGATCGTCCCCGAGGCCACGGTGCGCCGCTACACGGTGATCCCGCACCACCTGGAGGGCAACACCCTGGTCGTCTTGATGAAAGACCCCCGCAACATCCTGGCGGTGGACGACCTCAAGATGATCGCCAAGCGCGAGGTGATGCCCGCCGTCGCCGCCGAGAGCCAGATCATCAAGCTGATCGAGCGGTTCTACGGTTCGCAGTCGGGTGTAGAAGAGCTCGCTAGAGAGTTCGAGAACAAGAAAAAAGACGCCGAGGTGGTGGACACCAGCGCCCTGGACGACAACGCGGTGGTCAAGCTGGTGAACAGCATCATCCGCGAAGCCTTCCTGCAAGAAGCCTCGGACATCCACATCGAGCCGCGCCAGACGGATATTTTGGTGCGCACCCGCATTGACGGTAGCCTGCGTGAATACATGCGCCTGCCCAAAGGGGCCGGTCCTGCCGTCGCCAGCCGGGTCAAGATCATGGCGAACTTAGACATTGCCGAGCGCCGTCTGCCGCAGGACGGGCGCGTGCGCTACCGCGACCGCTCGATCGACCTTGACCTGCGTCTGTCCACGCTCCCCACGGTCTACGGCGAGAAGATCGTGATGCGTCTGCTCCGAAAAGCCGCCGACATCCCCGAGATCGAGCAGCTCGGCTTCGCCCCCGACATCTTCCAGCGCTTCGAGGACGTGATCGCCAAGCCCTACGGAATTTTCTTGATTACCGGGCCTACGGGTTCGGGTAAGAGCTTCACCACTTTCTCGGTGCTCAAGCGCATCGCCACCCCCGACAAAAACACCACCACGGTCGAAGACCCGGTGGAGTACGAGATTCCCGGCATCAACCAAACCCAGGTGAACCCGCAGGCAGGGCTAACCTTTGCCAGGGCGCTGCGCAGCTTCTTGCGTCAAGACCCGGACATCATCATGGTCGGTGAGATTCGTGACTCCGAGACCGCGAAGATTGCGACCGAGGCAGCCCTCACCGGTCACTTGGTGATCGCCACGCTGCACACCAACGATGCGGCGGGCGCAGTCACCCGTCTGGACGAGATGGGTGTGGAGCTGTTCAACATCTCCGCCGCACTGGTCGGGGTTTTGGCCCAGCGTCTGGTGCGCAAAATCTGCGATAGCTGCAAGATCGAGGTCGAGGCCGACCCCACCGTGCTGCGCCGCCTGGGGCTAAGCAAGGAAGATGTCCGCGGCAAAGCCCTCTACAAGGGCACCGGCTGCGACAAATGCAACGGCTCAGGCTACCGGGGCCGTGCGGCCATCCACGAGCTGATGTCGCTCGACGACGAGATTCGCCGGGCGATTGTCGAAGGACAGTCAGCCACCCAGATCAAGGAAATCGCCCGCACCAACGGGATGAAGACCCTGCGCGAAGACGGGATTCAGAAGGCCTTCCAGGGGTTGACGACGCTGGAAGAAGTGATGGCGCGGACGAACGAATAAAGAACCCCGCCGCAAGCGGACGGGGTATCGCGAGCGGCTC
>PSMF01000024.1:15027-34886 GCA_040290005.1 Meiothermus sp. | reverse complement strand
TTACGCCCCTCGATCTTGGCCGCGTAGAGCTGCTGGTCGGCCAGGGCCATCAGATAGACGGCGGGTTCGCCCTGAACGCAGCGGGCGGTGACCACGCCCAAGCTCACCGTGACCACCTCGGCCACCTGCGAACGGCGGTGGGGGACCGCCAGCCTCAGGACCTCCTGGCGGATTTGCTCGGCCACGGCCTTGGCCCCGGCCAGGCCGGTTTCGGGGAGGATGCAGGCGAATTCCTCGCCGCCGTAGCGGGACACCAGGTCCGAGACCCGGCGAGCGGGCGCTCGAGGGCAGCCTCGAGCGCCCGGATGCGCTGGCTTTGGCGATCGGTCGCTACGATCATCGGCGGAGTGGGTATAGAAGGGCTGATCGGCGGCACACCACCACGTTAACCCCGGCCTGGCTCGGGCGATGTTCATCTGAGGGTGTCCGCCCTAGGCCTGGTCATGCCGGAAAACCGCTGCTGCGACGCAAGGCGGCTCCGGCGAACTCAGTGCCCTCACCCCCAGGGGTTGTGCAGCTTCACCGGCAAAGCCTCGAGGTCCCCTGTCTTCCGCGGAACCAGAATGTGGCCTCGAGCAAGCAGCTCATTGGTACTGCTCGTCTATTTCGGTGGGCTTATCCCGCTGAGCTTCTGATACTGCTCGTGGCTCAGCACCACAACAGCCTTTTTCCCGCGCTTCGTGATGAGCTGCGACTCCCCATCCACAGCCCTCCTTACCAACTCTGAAAACTTGGCCTTAGCCTCTTGCAATTGCCACGTCTTCACGCTCCACCCCTGTCCGATTGGCCTAGCCGAATCGTACTATCCCGCCCTCACGAGGCCAGAAAAGCCGCGACTTCATCTAGCCTCGGCGGAGCCCCGTTGCTGCAATGCAAGGCGGCCACGGCGGAGGCGAACTCGAGCCCCTCCACCTCCCCCTTCCCCTGCGCCAAAGCCAGCGCGAAGGCCCCGTGAAACACGTCCCCCGCGCCCGTCGTGTCCTGGACGTGAACCCGGTGTGCTGAAATATGCCCTCCAGGATGCACCGCGCCCTCGGCCCCGAGCGTCACCGCCGCCCAGACATGGGCTTTCTTCAGCCGCGCGAACAGCGTTTCGATGCCGCCCACGCTCTCGGCGAACTCCTGTGAGGCGACCACATGGGTGCTGACCGGGACGAGTTCCCAGTCGCCGGGCCGGTCCCGGTCGAGGTCGAGCACGGTGGGGATTTTGCGCTTGCGGGCGAACTGCCCCAACCTCAAGCCCCCGTCCGGCCAGCGCCCGTCGAGCAGGAGAGCGTCCGCGCCCTCGAGCAACCGCTCGGCGTTCAGCACCAGGCCCTCGGGCAGCTCGGGGCGATACGGGAAGATGTGCCGCTCGCCGTCCGGGGCCACCAGCACGGCGGAAATCGGCGTGCCCGCGCCCATCTGGAAGTGCGTCCGCACCCGCTCGGCTTTGAGGAGAAGCTCGAGCCGCTCCCCGACCGCATCGTCTCCCCTGCGGCTGACCAAGTGCGCCTCCCCGCCCAGACGGGAAATCGCCACCGCCCCCACCGCCGCCGGGCCGCCCACCGCCTCGCGGTACGACCGAACCCCGGTGCGGCTGTGGGACGGGGGAAACTGCTCGACGTAGTAGCGCTGGTCGAGGCAGGCCCAGCCGCAGGACACTACTTTTGCCATATCAGCGTGTGCTCCTCGGGGAGTGGGGGAAGGGTCTCGAGGCCCAGCCAGGCGCACATCTCCATCAGCGCAGGCTGGTGGTTGCCCATCCCCAGCGCCATGTGGTGCGGGACGCGATAGTTGAGCCAGCTCGCTAAAAACTGCTCGGAGGTGAGGTCTTGGCAGGCCCACGAAGCGCGGGTCATCCAGCCGGAGTCGCCGTCGTAGCCCTTTTCGCCGTTCAGCGCGCCGCCGTGGACGACGGCTTTGCGACCGGGAAGCAGCCGCAGCCCGCTCACGAGCCCGGCTTTCAGCGCCATGTCGCGCACCGCCGGGATGCCCCGGTTGAAGTGGGGGACGAGCTTGGTGGGACCGTCGGTCCAGGCTTTGGGGGCCTCGCCGCCGTGCCAGAGCATCAGGCCGCGCGGGGAGATGTGCGAGAGGTCGAGGAGGATGGCGGGCTGCCCGGTAACGGCTCCCAGTGCGAGCATCGAGGCCAGGCCGAGGATGTCGCCCTCGGGAGCCCAACTTTGTCCCTGGTCGGCGAGGCGGGCCATCGCGGAGTAGGCCATCACCCCGGTTTTCTCGGGGATTTCGGGCCACTCGCGGATGGCAACACCGTCGTAGCCCCGAGCGAGTTGGGCGAGGGCCAGCTCGAGCCTCACCGTAGGCCGCAGCTCCTCCTTGCTATACTCGGTGTGTTC
Source organism: Meiothermus sp. (assembly GCA_040290005.1). Lineage (GTDB taxonomy): Bacteria > Deinococcota > Deinococci > Deinococcales > Thermaceae > Meiothermus. The sequence goes on along the minus strand of PSMF01000024.1, from coordinate 32,547 downwards.
GTCGAAAGCGTCCAGCGCGTCATTAACCGCCAATTCAGAAACCCCTTCCAGAGCAGCCCAAAGCTCATCCAGCGGGACCTTCTCGACGGTCATCCCGGTCTCAACAGGCGCATCGAAGGCGAAGAATCCGGGCGCGGTCCCACCGAGCCATAGCACCCGCCCGTAGCGCAGGACTCTAGCACCACGTAGAGCCTCGAGGGTCAGCTTCAAGCGGGATTGAAACCACTCGTCCTCAACGTTGCCGTAGAACCACTTGACGGGGCCGGTGCGAGCGGACGCAAGGCGTTGCGTCCCTACGAGGGAAACACCCAGGTTCAGGCCACAGATGGCGTTTTGCGGCAGTGGACCGTGATCCCACACTTCGGGAAGCGCCCAAAGCCCCACCGGTATCGGCAAATCCAGCAGCGGAAGAAAGACTTCGCCCGTCGAGAAGGTGACGTGCTGAATCAAGAGCAAGTCGAGGTTGGCATCTCGAGCCGCTCGGGCCGCCGTCTGCGCCTGTTCCTCGGTGGCGACGGGTTCGGAGACGTAAGCGACCTCGAAACCCAGCTTGAGGCTGAGACTGCGGAGGGCCTCGAGCGACTTCGCTTCCAAGCCAAATTTAGACCCCCGGAACAGGGGCCGCACGATGGGGACGATACCGATTCGTAACATAGGCTCGCGGCTTGCAGCGCGGGGCAAGTGGAAAAACCTCTACAGGCCCACGCTATCCTTTCACTCCCCCCTGCGTCAAACCGCCCACCACCCGTTCCTGAAACAAAGCAATAATCAATGCTACTGGGACGAGTGCCACCACCAGCGCCGCCGAAATCAGCGGCCAGGGGAAGGAATACTCGCCCTGGTAGAGCTGAATCCCCACCGGCAGAGTGCGCATGGCCTTGGCCGGGAGCAGCGTGGAGGCCAGCAAAAACTCGTCCCAACTGTTGACGAAGGCCAGAATCGCCGCCGTGAACACGCCGGGTGCGGCCAGCGGCATCACCACCCGCCACAAGGCTCCGACCCTTGTAGACCCGTCTATCATCGCGGCAGACTCGAGGTCACGGGGTATCCCCGCGAAAAAGCTCACCAGCGTCAGCGTCGCCACCGGCAGCGAGAGCGCCGCGTGCGGCAGGATGAGCGCTAGGTAGTTGTTCCGCAAGCCGAGTTCGGTGAAGGTCTGGTATAAGGGAACCATCAGCGAGGCCACCGGGAACATCGAAACCCCCACTAACAGCGAGAGGATCAGCCCGCGCCGCCTCACGCGCAGCCGCGCCAGCGCGTAGGCCGCCAGGCTCGCCACCGTCACACATAGCAGGGTGGAAAGAACTCCGATCACGACGCTGTTGAAGAAATATCGTCCCAACGGCTGTTCACGGAAGGCTTGAATATAGTTTTGCACGGTGGGATTCTGCGGCCAGTAGGTGATGGGCAGACGGGTGAGTTCACCCTCGAGCTTCAGCGACGTGAACAAAATCCACACCGCCGGGAAAAACCCGTTCACCACCACGATGGCAGCGGCGATCCAGAGCCATAAGCGCGGTGAGCGTAGAAAGTTCATTGCGGCCCCCGCGCCGGGGATAGCCAAACGCAAGACGCAAGACGCAAGACGCCTTTTGCCTCTTTAGCGTTTGGCGTTTGGCGTTTAGCGTTTGGCACTCTATTCATCACCGCCTCGCACGTAGCGCAGATATACCACCGTAATCGCCAAACTCACCAGGAACAAGAGCACCGCCAGCGCCGAGCCGTAGCCAAAGTTCAGGTTCTCGATACTCTCGGTGCGAATGTACATCGCCAGGGTCTCGGTAGCCGTCCCCGGCCCACCTTTGGTCATGGCATAGGGAATGTCGAAGGTCTGGAACGCGGTGATGGTGCGGAAAATCAGAGCCACCAAGATGGCTGGGGTCAAAAGCGGCAGGGTAATGCGCCAAAACCCCTGCCAACGGCTTGCCCCGTCCACCTCGGCGGCCTCGTAGAGTTCGCTGGGAATCACCTGCAAACCTGCCAGGAGAATCAGCGCGACGAAGGAACTGGTTTTCCAAATGATGGTCCAGCAGATAGCCCAGAACGCCAAACTGGGCTGGATGAGCCAATATTGGCGCTCGAGGCCCAGCCGAATCAACACGTCGTTGACGATGCCGTACTGGCTGTCAAAAAACCACTGGAAGATGAGCCCGACGAAGATTAGTGGCAACGCCCAGGGTAACAGGAGACCCAGACGCACCGGCCATTTGATGCGGAAGGGCAGGTTAGCGATGAGAGCCAGCAGCAGGCCAACGACCAAGGCCCCAGGTACAGTCACCACCACGATTTTCGCCGTGTTCCAAAACGCGTTCCAGAACCGCTCGTCGGCGAAGGCTTGGGCGTAGTTGGAGAAGCCGATAAACGTGGCCTGCGGGCCTTCGCTGAGGCGCTGTTTGAAGAAGCTGGTGTAGATGAGCCGCCCCACCGGGTAGAGCGCGATCAGGCCCAGCAGCAGCCCCGCAGGCAGCAGCAGCCAAAAGGCCAGCGTCCCTTCGGAAAGGTCGCCGAAGCTACGGCGGTATTTGCGCTCTGATAGGGTCATTCTCGCCTTTCAGGATGTCATTCTGAGGCATGAGCCGAAGAATCCCACACGCGCACCACAACAGCATTTTCGAGTATTCAAGCACGTCTTTTTCTGCCCGAGGAGTAGGCGAAAGACGCGCGTGGGGGATGTTTCGCTCCGCGGGGCATGACAAGGGTTTAGAAGGTTATTTCCCGCTGTAAATCGCCTGTAACCCGGCGATGACCTCTTTAGCGGCCACGTCCGGGGTCTTGGTGCGGGCCAGAACCGCGTTGAGCGCCTTGCGCATCACGTCGGCGACCTCAGGATAGCGCGGGCTGACCGGGCGCGACTTGGCGTTGAGCACCACCGGCAGGGCATCGGCGAACCAGGGGTTGGCCTTGAGCACGTCGGGGTCTTTGTAGAGCGCGGGATAAACCGGCAGGTTGGAGGCATCCACCGCGAGAATCTTGGAGGCTTCCGGGCTGGTCAGATATTTGACCACCTTGTACGCCTGAGCTTTGTTCCTGGAGAAATCGGAAATGGTCCACTGCCAGCCGCCCAGGCAGCTCGCCGAGCGCCCGCCCTCGAACTTGGGCAGCGGCACCACGCCGATTTTCCCTTTGACCTGGCTGTCGGCATCGTTTTGGAATCTATTCCAGGCGTAGGCGAAGAGCGTGCCGAAGACCCAGCGTCCCTGCTGCATCTCGTTGCGGATGGTGTCCTGGGCTTTTTCGGCCATGTTGGGCGGGGAAACTTTGTATTTATCCATCAGGTCGAGCCAGAACTGGAGCGAGGCTTTGGCCTGGTCTTCGGTGAGGGTGAGCTTGCCGGATTTGTCGGCCACGTCGTTGCCGCTGGCCCATATCGGCAACAGAAAGCTGCACACCGTGCCCTCAGAGATGTTGCCCATGAAGCCGATGCCGCCCAAGTTGGGGTTTTTCTCTCCGTTGAGGACCGTCTGGGCGGCCTTGATAGTCTCGTCCCAGGTGGTGGGGGGCTTGAGGCCATACTTCTCGAGCAAATCCTTGCGGTAGTAGAGGAATTGCGCGTCGGCGAAGGAAGGGAGGGCGTATAGTTTGCCGTCAATCTGGTCGGCCTCGGCGTAGGCGGGCAGCACCTGTTTGAGCAGGCTGGCCTTGCTCACGCCGGGGAGGTATTTGTCGAGGGTGTCAGCCCACTTGGCGGCGGCGTACTGCGCGGGGCGCACGATGTCAATGAGGATGGCATCAATCGAGGGGTCGCGCGAGGCCAGCACCGTCGTCAAATACTGCTGCTGCTGGTCGGAGGTGGCCCCGCCGACCTCGACCTCGACCTTCACGCCGGGGTTGGCCTTCTCGAAGTTATCGAGAATCTTGCGCCACACCTCGGGCCGCTGCTGCCCACCCACGAACACCCGAACCTTGGTCTGCGCCATCGCAAACGACAGCGCAAACACGCCTAAAAAGAGCCAAACCAGCTTCTTCATGCGTCCCCTCCTTGTAAATCTATCCCTAGTTTACCGAGTTCCTCACGCAAAGTCTCGTTGATGAAGATGCCTTCTCTCATGGCTTTTTCCCTTAAAGCCGCGCGTCGTGCGCCGGGAATCCGCCCTCCCACAGCCTCCAAAGCGTTGACAAGTTGGGAAACTCGAGCCCCGTACCTACCGCCAAAGGCCGCCGGGTCGAAGGCCACGAGCAGAAGCCCCGGTTTTGAGGTCTGTTCGGGCGGTCCCCAGGGTACGGGCAAATCGGACGACAAGATGTCACCCGCCAAAGCTCCGGCGAGAACTTCAACCAGCACGGCCAGGGCAAAGCCCTTGCCGCCGCCGATGGGGATGAGAGAGCCTTCCAGCGCCGCTTTCGCGTCCGTGGTTGGGTTCCCTGACTTATCCAGCGCCCAGCCTTCGGGAATCGGCTCACCGCGTTTGGCGGCGTTGATGATTTTCCCCCGTGCGACCACCGAAACCGAGGTGTCAATGATGACCGGCTCAGGGTCGGCGGGCGCGCCGAGGGCGATGGGGTTGGTCCCCAGCACCGGGCCGGGCGCAATGGCAGGCGGGGTGTTGGCGAAGGCCAAACCCACCAGCCCCTGACGCGCCAGACGGCCCACGTAGGCCGACAAAACCCCGCTGTGACCCGCGTTCCGCACTGCGGCCGTGGCATTTCCCTGCTCTTTCGCCAGACTCGTTAACTCGCGTACCGCACGAAGTCCAGCAACAGGGCCAGGAGCGCCATCGGCATGGAGAACTGCCACTCCCGGTTTAGTCCGTTCCAGACGCATAGCCGGTTTGGTATTCAGACCTCGAGCCCGTAGCTGCGCCGTGTACTGGGCGATTCTCGACAATCCATGCCCGGCGTTGCCTTCGGATTCGGCCTCGAGAATCACCTCCGCCATCTGCGCCGCGTGTTCATCGGAGAGGCCAAGCACCTCGAAGTGGCTCGAGACTCGCTTTTGCAAGTCAGCAACGGGGATATTCATTCCCTCACCCCAATCCCTCTCCCCGCCTCGGCGGGGCGGGAGGGGCTCAAAAGCTTGAGCACGCCCTCAGCCACGCGGATTCCCACGGCTTCTTGGGCCTCCGCTGTGAGCCCGGCGACGTGGGGGGTTATCCACAGCTTATCCACAAGGCGCAGAACGTGTCCCTCGGGCAGTGGCTCCGGGTCGGTCACGTCCAGCACGGCTCCGGCAAGCTGCCCTGATTTCAAAGCGGCGACCAAATCCCCGTTGTGGACGAGTTCACCCCTGGCCGTGTTGATGAGGTATGCACCCTTTGGCATCGTCGCAATCGTCTCGGCGCGAATCAGATGCTTGGTCTCCGGCGTGAGCGGCGCGTGGAGCGAGAGGAACTGGGCCGAGCGCAGCACTTCATCGGTAGGAGCAAGCCGGATTTCCAGGTCCTCAACGGCGCTTTCCCACTCGAGCCTTACTGGGTCCGAAGCGACGACGTGCATACCGAAAGCTCGAGCCCGCCGCGCAACGCGCAACCCTACCTCGCCCAACCCGACCAGCCCAAGAGTTTTGCCCATCAGCTCGAAGCCGCCAAAAGCATTGCGGTTCCAGCCCCCGTCTGCGACGTGTTTTGCTGCACCTGAAATATCCCGTGCCAGATGGAGCATCGCCGCCATCACATACTCGGCCACCCCATTCGCGTTGATGCCCCTGGCGAAGTAAAGCTGCACGCCCCTGGCCTTCAAATCCGGCTGGTTGATGTTGTCCAGCCCAACGCCGAGCCGCCCAACCACTTTTAGCTTGGGCGCGGCCCCCAGCAACTCCGCGTTCACCTGGGTCTGGTTCCGCACGATGAGCGCCGTCCCATCAACCAATTTTGCCTTCAAAGCCTCGCGGTCTTTCCACAGGTTCGGGTCATAGAACACCTCGAGGCCGCTTGAGCGAAGGCGCTCGAGACCCGAAGGGGTGATGAACTCGCAGATGATAATCATGGCTGCTCTCGGCTATCGGCGGGTCGTTAGGCACTCGGATACAGCTTGGTGATCACAAACTCCTCGTGCCGGAGCAGCTCGGCGGCGGTCATCCGCCCGTTCACGGTGCGCTCAAAAACGTTCATGATGCGGTCGGCGGCTTGGTCTAGGTCGATGTCCCCAACGAGCAAATCCGGCAGCGGCACGTCAATGTGCTCGCTCATGGTGGAGCAGGTGATGGGGTTGGGCGAGACCTTGATGACGGGAATCAGCGGGTGTCCGACGACGTTTCCCTGTCCCGTGGTGAAGAAGTGCAGCACGCTCCCGCCCACCGCGCACAGCGTAACCTGTTCGGCCCCGGCGGAGGAGCTATTCATAAACACCAAGCCTTGTCCGGGTTGCACCTCCTCAGCATAGTTCAGGACGGCGTTGACGGGTCTCGAGCCGGTCTTTTGAATATTCCCCAGCGCCTTTTCCTCAATCGTCGAAAGCCCGCCGCGAATATTCCCTTCGGTGGGCTGGGAGCCCAGCAAATCCACGCCCTGGCCCTGGATTACCGCGATGTAGTCGTCGTAAATCTGCTGAAACTTCTTCTTCAGCGCGGGCGTGGCGCAGCGGTTGGCGATGAGGTGCTCGCCCCCCGTTAGCTCCGAGGTTTCCCCGAAGATCACCGAAGCACCCATATCAATCAGCCGGTCCACCGCGCGTCCTTGAGCCGGGTTTCCCGCTAAGCCGAGCGTGGGATCGGACTCACCGCACTTGATCGAGAGCACCAAATCCGAGACCTCAATCGGCTCACGCCGCACCTCAGAAGCTTCCTGGACGAGCTTGTAGGCCGCCCGAGAAGCCATGTTGATGGTGTTCAAGTCGCCGTGCCGCTCGACTGAAAACATCTCCACCGGCTTCCCGGTTTTGGCGATGCCCTCGGCCACGCGCTCGGTCCACTTGGGCTCGATCCCGATCACGATCACGCCGTAGACGTTGGCGTTGGCCCCGGTCCCCGAGAGGGTTTTGAAGGTTAGCTCGAGGTCCGGCCCGAACTGGAGCCGCCCATACGGGTGCGGAAGGGCGCGAGCGCCATTGATGAGCCGGGCCACGCCCTCAGCAGCCGAGTTGGAGAGGTCGTCCACTGGCAGCACCAACACGTGGTTGCGCACCCCGACCCTGCCATTGGTGCGGCGGTAGCCGGTGAGTTGCATCAAGGCCGATTGCTTCCGGGCCATCACTTCCCCCCTTTCTTGGCCCTCGACCCTCGACCCAAAAGAGGGGAACGCTTCGCGTCTACGACCCTCGACGGTTTCCCATAATCCCAGCGCAGCGTGTGGATATTGTGCACGTGAACATAGCCGCCCTTTTTCACCGCTCGGGTCATCCGCCCGACTTTCTCGCCATATTCGATCACGATATGGCCTTCCGGCAGGTCTTTGAGCGCGACTTTGTGGCCAAGGGGAACATCCTCGAGCAACCTCACCTTGTGCGGCTTGCCCCCATCCAACGTCTGAATCTCCAAGCTCTCCCCCGCCCGCAAATCCGCCACCGCCACGGCAACGTCGTCTGTGGTTCTGTGCGCTAACGCTCGGTGCGCCACTTAAGCCTCCTTAGTCCGTGGTGAGATTTTATATCTAAAATTTGTCGGAGGTCAATGTGTTAGACTTTAGGCCAAGTTTTATGGCTCTGGCTCGCACCACCCTCAACCGCGAAGCCTACAAGGCATTGCGAGCCGCCATCCTGAGCCGCAAGTTGCCGCTGGGGAAGAAGCTGGTAGTGCGGGTGCTGGCCGAAGAACTGGGTCTTTCCCCTACTCCGGTCAAGGAGGCTCTGAGCGCCCTCGAGCGGGAGGGACTGGTGGTCGCGGTGCCCCACCGGGGGTACTTTGTCTTGGAACCTACCCCCGAGGATATCCGCGAGATTTACTCATTACGAGAGGTGCTGGAGGGCCTAGCGGCCCGCTTAGCAGTGGAGCACGATGGGAAAATTCTGTCCGCCAAGCTCGAGAAGCTACTCGACAAACAGCGCCAGGCTGCCGACCGGAGGGATTTGGAGCGCTACGGCGACCTAGACCTAGAGTTCCACAAAACCTTCTGGGAAGCCTCCAAAAGCCGCCGCCTGCTCGCCACCGCCGAGACCATAGACGGGCAAATTCGGATGCTGATTAACAGCTCCGCCGCGATTCCCGGACGACTGCCAGAGTCGCGGGCCGAACACGAGGCGATTTTGCGGGCAGTGAAGGACAAAAACCCCGAAGCAGCAGAGGCCGCTATGCGACGGCATGTGCGCAATGCAGGGAGGGCCCTCGAGCGGTTTCTTCAAAATAAGAAATTCGGCTCAAACTAGCGCCTTCCGCACCTTCCCATCCACCGAATCCAACAAAGCCTGAGCCTCTCCTGCACCTAAGTTTTTCTTGAGCATCACGATCGCGGTTTTGACCTTCCAGCCGCAAGCCTCGAGGGCAGCTCGCGCCTCCTCTTCGGCAACCCCGGTGGCGGTCCGGGTGAGCCGAATCGCCCGCCCCACCAGCTTGGTGTTGGTGGCCTGCATGTCCACCATCAGGTTGCCGTAGACCTTCCCCAACCGCACCATGACCGCACTCGAGAGCGTGTTCAGCGCGATCTTCTGGGCAGTTCCGGCTTTAAGCCGGGTCGAGCCCGAGATCACCTCGGGGCCGGTCTCGAGGGCGATCGCAACCTCGGCCAGTTCCAGAATCGGCGTATCCGCGTTGTTGGCGATGCCGATGCGTAAAGCGCCGATGTCCCCTGCCGCCAGCAGTACGCCTTGCGGATAAGGCGTGGTCCCCGAAGCGGCCAGCGCGATCACCACATCATTTGCGGTGGGATGGTGAGCCAGAAAATCGCGCCGCCCCGCTTCTAGGTCATCCTCGGCTCCCTCCACGGCCCGCCAAACAGCCTGCGGGCCCCCAGCGATACAAACCAAGGCGCGTTCAGGAGGCCAAGAAAAAGTGGGCGGAAGCTCTGCTGAGTCGAGGAATCCCAGTCGCCCACTGGTTCCCGCCCCGGCATAAATCAAGCGGCCCCCGCGGCGAAGGCGTTCGGTGGCCAAGTCTGCGGCTTGAGCAATCTGCCCAGTGGCTCTGCGCACCGCTTCCACCGCCCCGAGTTGGTCGTCGGCGAGGGCTTGGACCACCCGCGCGGTGTCCCAGGTGTCTAAGTCGCGGTACTGCTCGTTGATCGCCTCGGTGGAAAGCGGTTTAGTCTCGCTCATGCAGGTTCCTCAGTGCCATGCGGGCAGCGGCCTCGGCGCTCGAGGCGTGGCTCACCTCGAGTTCTACCCTCCTCTGGGCGCTTTGTTCGATAGTCGGGCTAACCTTGAGGGCCCCGCCGGTGAGCAAAACCGGCAGCTTCCCTAAGCGACCCTTCAAGGTGAGGGCTAGGTCGGCGAGTTCCTGACCAGCCCGCGACAAGATGGCCCCAGCCGCCCCGTCCCCTTCAGCCGCAGCCGTTCCGACAGCCGGAGCCAACTTGGCTACCGCTTGCCGCCCACCGCTGTAGACGTATTCCCGGATACGGAGCCAGTCGCCCCCCCCGATGGCTTGGTACAGATGCTGAGCTAGGGGATAGTTCTGGGTATCTGCATCCGAATCGTGCCAGCGCAAGAGTTGCCGTAGAGCGGTTTTCCCAATCCAGAAGCCGCCGCCTTCGTCACCGATGAGATAGCCGTGCCCCCCGGCGCGAACCACCGACCCGTCACCGGCGACGTGATAGGCCACCGAGCCGGTTCCGGCATAGACCAGAATCCCTTCTCCAGGGGCGAAATGGGCACGGTAGGCCAACTCCATGTCGTTGAAAACCTGTATCTGAGCGGGGGGAAGCCCGGAGCCCTCTTGAATTCGTCCCGAAAACCAGCCCGCCTCGGCGGTTCCTGCGTCCAGACCGGTGATGCCTGCGACGATAGCGGCGGGGGCATAGGGCGCGGCCTCGAGCAGGATTTGATCCAGCTCGGCGGCAACTTGGGCCCGGGCCGCCTCACTAAAGACATGACCGCTGATCGGCCCGGCGTGCCCTTGGGCAAGAGGAAAACCGGAGCCGTCCAGCACCATCCATTTACTGCTGCTGGCTCCCCCATCAATGCCCAGCACGTTCATCTGGGCACCCCCTGCACGAAGCGGCGGGTGATCTCGCGTGGGTTGGTGATCACTGTGCCGACCACCACCGCACTCGCTCCCAAATCGAAGGCTCTAGCAACCTGCTTGGGGGTCCAAAACCGCCCCTCGGCGACCACCGGAACCCGTACCGACTTCACCAACCCGCTCAGCAAGGCGAAATCAGGTTCCTGGGTTTTGCTCGTGTAGGATGTATATCCTGCCAGGGTGGTGGCGATGTAATCGGCCCCCAGTTCGGCGGCTTGGAGGCCCTCCTCGAGCGTGGAAATATCGGCGAACACCGGCTTCTTTAGCTCGGTACGGATCAATTCAACCATTTCGGCCAAGGTTTCTCCCGGTCTGGAGCGTGAGGTCGCGTCCAGGCCGATGAGGTCGGCTCCGGCCTCGGCAACCGCTCGAGCCGAGGCGAAGTCCGGGGTGATGTAGACCTCACAGGGCTCGAGCCACCGCTTGTAGATTCCAATGATCGGCAGATCGCTGCCCGCCCGAATCGCCGCGATATCCTCCGGCCCGTTGGCACGAATCCCCTTGGCCCCGCCCGCCTGTGCCGCCAGGGCCATCGCCGCCATGAACTGCGGCCCGTACAGCGGATTATCCGCCCTGGCCTGGCAGGAGACGATCAGGGAGGGAAAAGGCAAGACCCGCGACATCCCTACCCCTTCGTGGCCCCCGCGGTGAGCCCCTTGATAAACTGCTCCGACAAGAGCAGATACAGCACGATCAAAGGCAGCGCGGCCAGGGTCAACCCGGCGAACAGCGGGCCGTAGTCGGTGGCATACTCGCCGAAAAACACCGACAGACCCTGCGGCACGGTCTTGAGCTCGGGACTTTGCAAGAAGGCCAAGGGCAGCAGGAAGTCGTTCCAGATGGGGATGGCGGTGTAGATCGCCACGATCGCCAGTTGCGGGCGCACCAGCGGCAGCATCACCCGCCAGAACACCTGGAACTCACTCGCCCCATCTATCCGCGCGGCGTTGTCGAGGTCGGAGGGCAGGGCCCGGAAAAACCCGGTCAGGATGAACACCGCTGCCGGGATGCCGCCCGCCGCGTAGACCAGGATCAGCCCCAGGTGCGAGTTCAGCAGGCCCATCCCCTTGAGCTGGACGAAGAGCGGGACCAGCGCGAGCTTGGCCGGGAACATCAGCCCGGCCAGGAAGAATAGGTAGAGGGTGTCGTTGAGCCGAAACCGGTAGCGCCCCAGGGCGTACCCCGCCATCGCACTGAACCCCAGGATCAGCAGCTCCGAGCCCAGGGTGATGAGGATGGAGTTGCGGAAGTATAGGTCGAAGCGCCCGGACTGCCAGACCTTAGCGAAGTTCTCTATGGCCCAGGTCTTGGGCAGAGCGAAGGGCGAGGCGAAGATTTCCGGGGTGGGCTTGAGCGCCGAGATCAGCATCAGCAAGAGCGGCACGATCACCCCTAGCGCGTTGAGGACCAACACGCCCAGGAGCAGGGCCTCGAGCAGCCCCAGCTTGCGCCGTGTTCTCGGCCTGGATACCGACTGTGCCACCGTGCTCATAGCTCCACCTCGCGGCTGCGCAGCACCCTCGAGCCTATGGCCGAGCCCACCCCCACGATCACAAAGAGGATCACGCTGATCGCTGCCGCCAGCCCCACGTTGGAAGTCGCCTCCGAAGCTGCGCCGAAGGCCAGCCGGTAGAACATCAGCCCCAGCGTGTCGGTGGCCTTGCCGGGGTTGCCGCTCACGCCCGCCATCACGTAGGGCAGCTCGAACCACTCCATGGCCCCGATAAAGGTCAGCAGCACGATGATGGTGAAGGCCGGGGCCAGCAGGGGCAGCACGATCTGCCGAAAGACCTGCCCTTCGGTGGCTCCGTCCAGCCGGGCGGCCTCAAAGTACTCCTCGGAGATGTTGTTCATCCCGGCCAGGAATACCAGGGCCGGGAACCCCACCCAGCGCCAGGTGTTGACCAACATCAGGGTCAGCAGGGCGTACCGGGGGTCGCCCAGCGGGGCAAAGGAGGTCACCCCTATCGCGTTCGCCAGCTTGGTCAAGGGGCCGATGAGCGGGTCGAAGAACAGCAGCCAGAGAAACCCCACCACCACCAGCGAGAGGATCACCGGCAGGAAGACCGTGGCCCGGAAGAACTTGAAGAAGGGCGGCTGCTTCCACAAGGCATAGGCCAGGAGCAGCCCCAGCCCGTTCTGGAGGATCATCAGCCCTGCGAAGGCCAGCAGGTTGTGGCTCAGGGCCCGCAGGAAGTCGTCGCGAAACGGGAAGGCCAGCAGCTTGCGGAAGTTCTCTAAGCCCACGAACGCCTCGCGGTTGAAGCTGGTCCAGGAGAAGAGGCTATAGCCCAGCGCGGTAACGGCGGGCAACACGGTAAAGACCAACATCAACAGGAGTGCTGGAGCCAAAAAGATGATCAGCCAGAGGGCGCGTTCAGAGCGCATATATAACCCCCAGTTGCTCAGCGGCTTAAGCCCCTCCGCCAAGCGGGAGGGGCTAAGGTGGTAAACCTCGAGCGGCCAACCATCACCAAATGCCTTTGCTATCGGCTATTTCTGGAACGGCTTGTACCACGTCGCTACGCCCTTGGTCATCTCCTCAGCGACCTGGCGGCCCGTGGCTTGGCCCAGAATCATCCGCTGCAAACCCGCGCGGATCAGCTCGGTGCCAGTGGGGGCGGCATAGCGGAACCCCACCAGGGTGAGGAAGGGGGTGCCGTAGTAATCGGTCTGCTCCATGATCCCCTGGAGCACCGGGTCTTTGGCCTTGGTGCCGGGTACCGCCGAGGCTTGGGACAGCTTCTCGGTAAACTGCTGACCGAACTCCGGGGTCGCCAAAAAGCTCAAGAACTTGATTGCGGCCTCGAGGTTTTTGCTCTTGGCGTTGATGGAGAAATTGCCGTCGGCGAAGGTCGCCACATAGGTGCGTCCACCACGGGTCAGTGGCGGGGCGGGCATGAAGCCAAAGTTGAGCTTGGGGTTGTTCTCGCGGAAGTAGGCGATATCGAAACCGCCGGTGACGAAAAAAGCCGCCCCGCCGTTGGTAAACAGGGTCCGCCCTTCGGGGTAGCCGATGCCCGCGTAGTTGGGTGGGAAAAAGTCCTTGAGGGCGGCGGTTTCTTCCAGACCTTTGATGAAGCCGTCATCCACGAAGGTCTTCTTGCCCGCCGTGAGGTCGCGGAAGTAGTCGGTGCCACCATAGAACATCGGGCCGATCACCCCGAAAATCTGCTCGAGGCTCACCCCGTCTTTAGGCCCATTGGCGATGGGCACGATCCCCGCCGCCTTGATTTTGGCGAGGGCGGCCTTGAAGTCGGGCCAAGTCTCCGGCAAGGAGGTGATTCCAGCCTTGGTGAGCAGGTCCTTGTTGTAGAAGAAGCCCAAAGACTGGGTGGCGAAGGGTACGCCATAAATCTTCTTTTTGGTGTCTTCCTTGAAGCCTCTGGCGGCATTGAGCAAAGTCGGAGAGAACTTTCCTAGGCCGGGAATTTGCTTGTTGTCCACCGGCAGCAGATAGCCCGCGTCGGCAAGTTGCGCCAGACCGCCATAGGCGCGGGTGTGGATGATATCCGGACCGCTGCCCGCCGCCAGCGCTGAGGCTAGAATGGTGTTGTATTCGGTGTTCTTATAGGGGGTGTAGACCACTTTGATACCAGTCTTGGCCTCGAACTGTTTGGCGATATCGTCGTAGAAGTCCTTGTCCTCGACCCGCCAGCTCCAGAAGGTTAGGGTCTGGGCGAAGGCCAACCCCAGGATAACCGAAAGCGAAATCCCTACGCGCAACCAGCCCACCGCCAACCGCGACATACTCCCTCCTTTGACCCCTGAGGTCAGATGCCCGGAGTATAAAGGTTTTAATAATGGTATGCAAGTGGTTTATGGCTTGTCGGGTCTGGATGCGCATATATGTGCGGGCCTCGAGCCGGTCGCCGGGTCGCCTCGAGCCCTTCATCCGCCAAACGATATTGCCCTTTCAATGGGAAAATCTCAGTGCCTAGGATTCCCTTCCCCGCCGCTCTTCGCCCCAACTGTCCACGATTCACCAATCTTGCACAACATCCGGGCTATACTCGGGTTTACATGAGGCGAGGAATTCTGATCACCGCAGGTGTTTTGGCCGGGCTTTTGTTAGGCTGGGCGGGCCTCGAGCGCTACTACGCGGGCCGCATCTTTCCCGGCGTGGTAGCGGCTGGGGTCCCTGTAGGCGGCTTGGTGCCCGGCGATGCTGCTAAGAAAATCGCCTCAGCCACGGCGAACCTGACCCCACCGCAGCTCACCCTGAGGGCCGGGGACAAGACCCTGACCTTAGCTGCTTCGGAGTTAGGTTGGCAGCCCGACCCCCAAGCCACCGCCGAGCGGGCGCTGGCAGTGGGACGCAAGAGCTTTGCTGAGCGTATCGCGGCAATGCGGGGGCAGGTGCAGCTTCCCCTGATTCCCAAGGTGGATGCAGCCGCGCTGAAGAGCCGCCTCGAGGCCGTCGCCAAGTCGCTGCAATACACCCCTAAAGACGCGGTTTTGAGCTTGAGGGGCGACACTTTCGTGGTGAGCCCGGACAAACCCGGCTTGCAGTTCGACATCGCCGGGGCCTTGCAAAGCTTCAGCCAGCAGCCCAATGAAACCACCCTCGAGCTGTTACCCCACTCGGTCCCCGCTAAGGTTCTAGCCTCCACGCTGCAACCCTTGGCCGACGAAGCCAACAGCCTGTTGCGACCCATCACCCTGACCTACCTCGAGCCCCAGGTTGCGGGCGGCGGGCAGGTGCGGACCCGGGTCCTGAGCCGCGCCGAGGTCGCCGGGCTGCTCACCGTCAAGAGCAGCGTGAGCGCCGATTCTAAAGCAGTGGCCCGCACCATCGCCCGCATTGCAACCGCCTTTGACCGGCCTACCGTGAACGCCCGCTACGTGCTGGACGGGCAAAACCAACTTCAGGTTAAGGCCCACCAGGACGGCTGGAAGATGAACGCCCCGCAGGCTCAAAAGATGCTCACGGAGGCGTTGTTCAAGCCTTCGACGGCGGAAATCAGCCTGCCCGTGGTGGCCAAACCCGCCTCCGTACAAGAGGCCGACCTGCCCTCGGTGGATAATCTGCAACTCCTGGCCGAAGCCACCACCACCTACGCAGGCTCAAAACCCGAGCGCGTGGCGAACGTACATGCCGCCGCCCATAACTTAGACGGCTACATCGTCCCAGCAGGCCAAGTCTTTGACTTCAACGCCGCCATCGGCGCGATTAGCCCCGAGAACGGCTTTAAAGAAGCCTTGGTGATCTCCAACGGCCGCACCCTGAAAGGCGTAGGGGGCGGGGTCTGCCAGGTGTCCACAACCACCTTCCGGGCCCTGTACCAGGCCGGGTTACCGGTGATCGAGCGCAACCAGCACGCTTACCGGGTGCATTGGTATGACCCCATCGTGGGTTTTGACGCGGCGGTGTATCAGCCTTACCTCAACATGCGGATGATGAATGACACCCCCGGCCCCATCGTGGTGCGCACCGTTCCCACCCCCACCACCCTCACCGTGCGGCTCTACGGCATCCCCGACGGGCGGCAGGTGACGGTTTCTGACCCCACCATCCTCTCTACCACCCCGCACCCACCCGCCAAGTACGTAGTCGAGCCGACCTTGCGCAAGGGCCAGGTCGTGCAGGTGGACTGGGCGGTGGACGGGATGCGCACCCGCATCACCCGCACCGTGACGAGTGCGACCGGCGAGAGCAAAACCGACGTGCTGAACTCCAACTTCAAGCCCTGGCAGGCGATCTATCAGATTGGGCCGGGGACCGAACTCGGGAGCCGGGGAACCGCGCTGGCCTCGAGGTGATCCATGGTTCCGAACTCCGGGGTCAGGGGTCCGGGAAAATCCAATTTGTAGGGCCGGGTTTGAAACCTGGCCTTTTGTTCTGGTATTGGTCGCCCATTCACCTCATAAAACCGTTGTCCTTCTGAGCGCGCCTTTAGCCCTGAGCTTTGCCAGAAGGGAAGAATCCCAAACGCACTCCACAGCGTAATATCTCGAGTAAAAAACGTTGTCCTATGCCCGAGTTCTGGATGACTGGTGCGCGTGTGGGATGTTTCGCCTTCGCGGGGCATGACAACGGCTAGGGACTTGACGTGAAGTTCACTTCACATGGCGGAATAGATGCAGGAGGTTTGCGATGAGGAGAATCAGCCCGAGTAGGCCACCCTTGCCCCAGCTTTCTAAAAGGCGTTTTGACCACTACCTCCAGGAATCATCGAAACTGTTTCCAGCTTGTCAACGTCCGTCAGGTCGAGGTCGTGCGGATGTGGCGCGACCTTGGGTATCGGCTCGAGGAGATCGCCGCCCGCAGAGCGGCACAGCGGCAGAAAACCTCTGGGCTAATGCTCTGCGACTTGATCCAAGGCGTGCCCAACCCAGAGGGTGAGGTCGGGAGTTTAGGGATTGTCCTGGTAAGGCAGGAGATATCAGAACGGAATATATCGCCGTACACGAGCCTCTGGAGTGGGTCTGAGCCGCCCAATGCCGATGACGACTCTATCCCTCATGTCGAGCAAATGCGCGATATCATGCGCGAGCTCTTGGTTGAGTACCGCGCTGCACGCGAAAAGTTAGAGGCCAAAAAGTCAGAGCTGGAGCGGCGTATCGAGCGGGCGAGGGTGCTCGAGGCCAATTTGGCTAAAGCTTCTTAGGGTCGCCGAAGGGCAACTCCATCGGCTTCCCGGCCCAGTCCGAGCGCATCCAGCCCCAATCTGGGTCGTCCACCGGGGGCGTGGCACGGGCCGAGCCGACCGCTTCCCCGGCCATAAAGTTGAGGTAGTACACGTTGGAGCCAGGCGCAGCGGCGACGGGGTGATAGCCCTTCGGGGCCAGGATCAGGTCGCCGTCCTGGGCTAGCAGTAGTTCATCCAAACTGTCTTCGGGGCTATAGTTGCGGTGCACCGCCCAGCCCGTCTGGGGCGTGATTCTGTAATAGTAGGTTTCCTCGATGTAGAGCGAACCTCGCTGCCCGTCGTGGCGGTGCGGCGGCCAGCCGGACCAAAAACCGGAGGGCGTGTAAACTTCATACAACAGCAGCCGCTCGGCGGGCAGGTCGGGACCCAGGATATGGTTGACCTGGCGGGTGGCGTTGGCCCCACCGCGCATCTCCCTTCGCATCTCCTCCGGGCGGAACAGCCGCAGCGGATACTTCCCCTCGGCGGGGGCGCTACCGAATGCAAACTGCGCCGGGGAAAGGGTCTCCACGACGTACTCGCTGCCAGGAGGCATATAGAGCACGCTGGGCAGCTCGGCAAACACGTCGCGGCGCTCCAAGTCAAAGACCTGCCCCGCCACCTTTACCCGCATCGCCCCGGAAAGCGGCACCAAGGCAGCCTCCTGTGGGCCGGTCATGGATTTGTGGGTGTAGCCGGGCGGGAGTGCCACCACCTCGAAGGATAAAAACCTCCACTTCGCTGAGAGCGGATTGACCCCCACCAGCACACCAGGGTCCGAGCGGGGTTTGAGGTGGTTGGGTGAGCTCTGCTCGCTGTTGGCGAAGCTCTGCTCGCTGTTGG
>PSMF01000024.1:4438-14927 GCA_040290005.1 Meiothermus sp. | reverse complement strand
AGCTCTGCTCGCTGTTGGCGAAGCTCTGCTCGCTGTTGGTCAGTGAGCCGAGCTCACTGTTGGTCAGCGGGTTCATCTAGACCTCCTCGAGCCGCACCGGGCGCTTTTCCCGAAGACTTTTGGTCATGGCGAGGGCGATGCGCAGCGACTCGGTGGCATCTTTGGTTCCCGGCGTGGGTTTGGCGCCGTCGCTCAAAGCCTTGAAAAAGGCCTCGAGTTCATACCGATAGGCGTCAACAAACCGGTCCATGAAGAAATAGTAGTGGTCGAGGGCAACCCCGCCCGTCCCGAAGCGCTGGAGCGGGGTTTTGGGCGTGGCATCTATCACCAGCTTGCCGCCCGCGCCGAATACCTCGGTGCGCACGTCGTAACCATAGACCGCGCGGCGGGAGTTCTCGATGACGCCCAGTGCCCCGTTAGCAAAGCGCAGCAGCGTAGTAGCGGTGTCGGCGTCGCCCATCTCGCCGATGGCCGGGTCCACGTTCACTGCGCCCCAAGCCGAGACCTCCTCGACCTCGCCGACCAGGAAGCGGGCGATGTCAATATCGTGGATGGCCTGGTCGCAAAAAATCCCGCCCGAGCCGCGCAGATACTCCAGCGAGGGAGGGGCGGGATCGCGCCCCACGGCGCGGAACTGCTCGAGCCGCCCCAGCTCCTCTTCGGCGATGCGCCGCTTGGCCTCGGCAAAAGCCACGTCGTAGCGGCGCTGGAAACCGATTTGAAAGGGCACGTTTAGCTCGTCCACGAGAGCCATAACACGCTTCGTCTCAGCCAAGTCCAGGGCGATGGGCTTCTCGCAAAACACCGCTTTCCCTGCCCTGGCCGCCATCTCGGTGTATTTGGCGTGGGTGCTGGTTGGGGTCACGATGATGACTACATCTACGTCGGGGTCAGCGATAGCAGGCTCGGGGTCAGCATAAGTTTTCTCGGCTCTGGCGAGTTGTTGGGCGCGTCCAGCAGCTTCCGAATTCGGGTCGGCGACAGCAACGGTTCGCACCTGAGGGATTCCCGCTAGGTTGCGGGCGTGCTCCTGGCCCATTCTCCCCGCCCCCAATAAAGCCACTCCAAACGTTTTCGACATTCACAATCCTCCTCTTCGATTTTTGTGAGGATGGCGCGAGGCGCAGCCCCTACAAAAGACTAATCCCTCCTTCAAAATCCGCCCTTCGACCCTATGAACCCTAAGGCTTCATCCAGATACGGCGTGAAATCCGCGCACCCGATGCGCGTCACCACGATGGCCCCGCAGGCATTCCCCATCCGCGCCGACTTATACCAATCCCAGCCCTGTAAACGCCCGTAGATAAACCCCGCGGCAAACGCATCCCCCGCACCCAGCACGCTCAGCACTTCGACCGGAAAACCGGGGGCATGGACAGTTTGCCCATCTTCCAGATACACATCGCACCCCTTGGCTCCGCGCTTGACCACCAGGGCTTCCACGCCCCTATCCAACAGCGCCTTGATGTTGGCCTCCACGTCACCGCGAATCTCCGGCGCAGTGATCTGCGAGTGGCGGATGGTGATGTCAGCGGGATCGCGCAGCATCGCCGCGTTGATTTCCTCCTCCGTGCCAAACGCGACATCTACCAGCGGGAGCAGGGCCCGGATCGCCAAGCCATAAGCCCTGGGGTCATGCCAACCATCCGCACGAAAATCGAGATCGAGAAACGTCGTCAACCCCAGCGTCTTTGCACGCTCTGCCAGGAAAAAGGTGGCGCTGCGGCTGGGCTCTTTGGCAAGCGCCGCGCCCGAGAGTTGAACGGCTCTCGTATGGTCCAGTGGCAAGCCCAGCACGTCGTCAATCGAGATTTGGATGTCGGCGGCGTTGTCGCGGTAAAAGGTGATGGGAAACTTGTCCGGCGGCTCGATGCCCAGCACCACCGCACTGCTGCGGGTTCCCGGCTTTACCGGGATGAACTTGGTTTCGACCCCCTCGCGCTTCAGCCGCTCGACGATAAACTCCCCGATCTTGTCGGGGCCGACGGCGGTTAGAAGGGCGGTTTTGAGGCCTAGGCGGCACGCTCCCACCGCGATATTTAGCGGGCTCCCGCCAATGTACGCGCCAAACGCGGTAATGTCTGGAAAAGCCGCGCCGATGTCATTGGAGTAAAGGTCAATTGAGCTGCGCCCCAGCGTGATTAGGTCGAGGGCTTGGGGCTTAGGGTTTAGGGCTTCGGCTTTCTCTTCCCTAAGCCCTAAGCCCTCCTCTCGATTCTTCATATCCCCGTCACCGCCCGCAGATATTCCCGGTTGTGCCGCGCACTCTCTTTGGGTTCTCCCATACCCGGCAGCACGTCCTGCTCGACGGTAATCCAGCCATCGTAGCCGATTTGCCGAAGTTTCCGCGTTACCCTGGCGAAGTCAATCGAGCCCTTCCCCAACTCACAAAACACGCCGTTGGCGATGGCCTCCTTGTAATTCCAGCCTTCCCCTCGAGCCCGCGTTGCCACGGCGGGGCTGCAATCCTTGTAGTGGACGTACCAGATGCGGCTTTTGAAGGCCTCGAGGCCGTCCAGCACCAGTTCTCCCTCGGGGGTGCCGCTGCCATAGAGGTAGTGGCCGGTGTCAAAGACCAACCCCACGAGGTTTTCGTCGGTGTGCTCGAGGAAAGCCTCGATTTCCCAGGGGGCCTCGACGTAGCCCGCGCAGTGGTGGTGAAACACCGTGCACAAGCCGGTCTCGTCGCGCACGGCCTTGGCGATGCGCTCAGCTCCAGCCGCAAAAACTTTCCAGCCTGAGTCATCTAAACTCATCCCTGGCTCGATACGCCCGGCGTACTCGAAGCGCAGGGGGTCGCGGCTGTGCTCGTCGGCGAGGACTAAAAGCGGTTGCCAGCCGTCCCCCACGTCGGCCACGCTCCCCAGCAGCCGGGCGGTACGGAGAACCCGCGCCTCACCTTCGGCATGGGCATCCGGGTCTTTGAGGTAGACCCCTTCATAGGCCCCGAGCATGGTGAGGTGTCTCGAGTTCAGCTCCTGGCGCAACTTCTCGGGGTCGGTCGGCATGTAGCCGTAGTCACCCAACTCGGTGCCGGTGTAGCCGGTCTCAACGAGTTCGCTGAGCATC
Organism: Meiothermus sp.; assembly: GCA_040290005.1. Lineage (GTDB taxonomy): Bacteria > Deinococcota > Deinococci > Deinococcales > Thermaceae > Meiothermus. The sequence goes on along the minus strand of PSMF01000024.1, from coordinate 11,858 downwards.
TGCGCATAACCGATGCCTTGGCCCCAACCCTCAATCGTGCCCCACGAGCACGGTGCGTTTGCAAAGCGGATCGCCATGAGCCTCCTTAGAAATACCGGCGCTGCCGCTTCAAGTAGGCTTCGTATTCCTTGCGTGCCTTTCGGACCTTGGGCTGCCCCGAGACTTCCGCCACCGGCACATCCCACCAGCTCTCGAAGCCAGGAACCCGGTCGTCCACACTCACCCGAACCACGACGACCTTTACCCCCTTGGCCTTTCTAGCCTCGGCAAGGGCCACCCTGAGTTCCCCATAGCTCTTCGGATGCCAAGCCTTGGCCCCCATCGCCTCAGCGTGTTTGGCGAAATCTACCGGTACGGCGGGGCCATCGGTGCGGCCCGTTTTGGCATTCCGGTGCCGTAGCTCGTTGTTGAATGAAGGCGAGCCCACCGACATCTGGAGCCCGCGAATCGAGCCAAAAGCCCGGTTATCTATGAGCAGAAGCGTGAAATCCAACCCTTCGGCGACGGCGGTGACGATCTCGCTGTTGGCCATCAGATACGTGCCGTCCCCGACGAAAACCACCACCTCGCGGCCCGGCTCGGCCATCTTCACCCCCAAACCGGCGGGAATCTCGTAGCCCATGCAGGAAAAGCCGTACTCGAGGTGGTAGGCCTTGGGGTCCTCGCAGCGCCACAACTTGAGCAGGTCGCCGGGCAGGCTCCCCGCCGCACAAATCACCGTGGCTCCCCCGCCAAAGGCCTCGTTGACGAGCCCGATGACCTCGGCCTGGGCCATCTCTTTCTTCCCCGGTTGAGGGGTGCGGTACTGGCTCACCAGCCCGTCCCACTCGGCTTTAAGTTTGGCGACTTCTCTGCGATACGCGGGGGAAGTTCCCTTGAAGCCTTGCAATGCGGTCTGGAGGGCCCCGAGGCCGCGCCGTGCATCGGCCACGAGCGAAACCCCGTTCAACTTTCCGGCATCAAAAGGAACCACGTTCAGCCCGACAAATCTCACCTCAGGGTTATGAAACGCAGTTTTGGATGCGGTCACGAAGTCGCCCAGCCGGGTCCCCACCGCGATTACCAAATCGGCATCCTTAGCCAGCCGGTTCGCCGCCGTCCCACCGTTCGAGCCGATGGCCCCAACGTTCATGGGATGATCCCAGGGCAAAGCGCCTTTGCCGCCCTGGGATTCGCCCACCGGAATTCCAAAAGTTTGCGCGAAGGCCGCAAGTTCTTTTGAGGCTTCGGAGTACAGCGTTCCGCCACCCGTCACAATAAGCGGGCGCTTGGCTTTGCGCATTAAATCTGCAACCTGAGACACGACTTCTGGCTCGGGGACGGGCCTACGGATACGCCAAACCCGTCGCTCGAAAAACTCCGCGGGCCAGTCGTAGGCCTCGGTCTGCACGTCCTCGGGCAGGCAAACCGTAACTGCGCCGGTCTCGGCGGGGTCGGTGAGGACCCGCATGGCCTCTGGGAGGGCAGAGAGAAGCTGCTCAGGACGGGAGATTCGGGTAAAAAACCGGCTCACCGGGCGGAAGGCGTCGTTGACGCTCACGTCGTGCTCGACCGGGTGCTCGAGCTGCTGCAAAACCGGGTCGGGGAGACGATTGGCAAAGTAGTCCGAGGGGAAGAGCAGCACCGGCACGCGGTTAACCGTAGCCCCTGCCGCTGCCGTAAGCATGTTCACCGAGCCCGGCCCTACCGAAGCGGCGCAGGCAAAAGTGCTCATCCGGCCCGTGTGCTTGGCGTAGGCGGCGGCTAAATGCACCATGCTCTGCTCATTCTGGGGGCGGTAGGTGGGCAGATTTACCGCATCTCCATATTCTTCCAGAGCCTGACCCAAACCCGAGACGTTGCCATGCCCAAAGATGGCCCACATGCCGGGAATCAACCGGGCCTGTCTACCGTCCCGCTCGGAATGTTGCGCCGCCAGGAACCGCACGATGGCCTGGGCGATGGTAAGCCGCGTCATACTCACAACCTATCCCCCGCTTTCTTCCATAAGTTTATATACGGCTGGATTATCACGCCCTCGAGTTTCTCACGTCAACATCGAGGATGAGGTCGTAAGTGAACCCCAACCCCTCCAGCCAAAAGCGCGTAACGCTGATGCGTCATCCAGCCGCTTCTCCTGAGATGTACAGGGAATAACACCTAGGACATGTGCCAATTCATACGTACTTAAGAGGAGGCGTTATTGTCCTTCCCCCTTACTAGGGGGGGCCTTCCGAGGCCATACAGGTGGGGTGCTGTACCGATAGACCTCAATCGAGGGGGGGACTCTTGTCGCCCCAATCCCAGATTGGCAGCAGAATTCCTATGCCCTAAACCGGCACCGCCTCGCTCTGGGCATCCTCGGTGAGGCGTAAGAAAAACTCCTCGAGGTCCCTCTCACCGTGCTGGTTGAGCAAATCCTTGGGCGAACCCAGTGCTAGCAGCCTGCCCCGGTGGACCAGCGCCACCCGGTCGGCGACCTGCTCGGCTAAATGCAATTGGTGGGTGGCGTACAAAACCGCCCGCCCGTCCTTGGAGTAGTCGTGCAGCAGGTCTTTCACCAGTCGCGCTGCATGGGGGTCGAGCCCTACCATCGGCTCGTCTAAGATTAGCGCCTGGGGGCGGTGTAGCAGGCTCATCGCCAGCGAGAGCTTCTGCCGCATCCCGTGCGAATACGTCTCGATGAGCGAGGAGGCGAAGCGCTCGAGCCGAAACCGAACTAGCAGCTCTTCAATCCGCGTCTCCGACCTGGTTTTAGGCAGCTTGTAAATTCCTGCTGCAAAGCGCAAAAGCTCCAAGCCGGAGAGCTTCCCATACAGATAAGGCCGGTCGGGCACGTAGCCAAACTGGGCCTTGGCCCGCACCGGCTCCTTCCACACGTCCACCCCGTTCACCAGCGCGCGTCCGCGCGTCGGGCGTAAGAGCCCGACCAAAGCCTTGATGCTCGTACTTTTCCCCGCGCCGTTGGGCCCTAAAAGGGCCAGGGTTTCACCGGGGCCCACCTCGAGGTCGAGCCCCTCCAGCGCGATAAACTTGCCGTAGTGCTTGGTGAGGCCCTCGAGGCGAATCATGGCTGGCTTAAAGCTTAAGGCCGAAAGCCTTAAGCAAAGGTGCAAATCCACCTTTGGCCTTCAGCTTTCGGCGTTATTTCAGTTCGTCCACGGCCCGCTTCAAAATCGCGTCCTTGTCCAAATCCAGCACGGCCTGGCCGGGCTGGCTTGCTAACACCGGGGCTGGGCGCGGCTGGCTGAAGGTAAACTTGCCCTCGTCGTTGGCCTTGGCAGTGTAGGTCTGGCCGCCTATGGTCAGGGTGGCGGTGTCGCCGGGCTTGGCCCCCGTCCCCTCGAAGGAGAGCGGGATCTGGAAGCGGTTGTCCTTGACCACGATGTCGGGGGTGATGCCCTTCTTCTGGATACCGCGCTTGAGCGGGGTAAGCCACTCGAAGGTCACCAAAATCAGCTCGCCGCCGTTGGAAAGCGGGCGCACGTACTGCCCCACGCCCTTGCCAAAGCTCTGCTCGCCGATAACCTTAGCCCTCTTGGTGTCCTGGAGGGCCCCCGAGACGATCTCCGAGGCCGAGGCCGAGTTACGGTTGATGAGCACCACCATCGGCCCGGACCACTGCACCTTGCCGTCAGCCTCGCAGACGAGCTGGGTGCGGCTTCGGGTGCGCTGGAAGACGATGGGGCCTTCCTTGATGAAGTCGCCTGCCACCAAACAGGCCTGCTGGAGCTGCCCGCCGCCGTTGTCGCGCAGGTCGAGGATCAGCTTCTGGGCACCTTGGGCCTTGAGGTCTTTGATGGCTGCGGTGAGTTGGTCGTTGCCCTTATCGGTTTGGAAGGTCTCCAAGGAAACATAGCCGATGTTGCCGGGGAGCATCCCCTTGGTCACGGTGGTGACCTCGATCTTCTGGCGGATCATGTCGAAGCGCAGCACAACGTCGTTTCCAGCCCGCTTGATGCCCACGGTGACCTTGGTCCCCAGCGGCCCTACGATTTTGTTGCGAATCTGACCGCTGGTCTGGCTCGTCACATCCTCGCCGTTGACCTCGACGATGTTGTCGCCCACCTGAATTCCGGCGTTGAAGGCCGGTTTGCCGCGGATGAGCTGCAAGATCACCGCGCCCTTGCCGCCCTTGCCGGGACCTAAGGTGGCCCCGATGCCAAAGAACTCACCGCGGCGGAACTCCTCGTCGCTTTTGGCCTCGTCGGGCGAGGCGTAGCTGCTGAACTCGTTGCCCAACGCGGTCATCAAACCCTGAATGCCGCCCTCGAGCACCTTGTCGAGCTGTTTCTGGTCGAGCTTGTCGAGGTAATCGTCCTGGATGGCCTGATAGGTCTCTAAAAAAGCCTGCCCGTTGGGGTTGCGGGCGAAGCTCTCGACCGAAGGCCGTGCCAGTTGGGCATACACCAAGGCGGCCAGCACCCCGCCCACGACCACAATCGTTATCCACGCTCCGCGTTTCATCTTTTCATTCACCAAAAGGTATCTTAGCGGTTCTGGATGAGAGGGCAGTGTTTTTAAGGCACAAAGCAAGGAAAAGCGATGAGCCGTGAGCAATAAGCGATGAGCCATGTTCTAGCTCATTGCCGATAGCGGATAGCTTAGGGCTAAAGACTTCGCGTCCAAAACGCAAATTTTGGGCAATGAACTTTGCTGTCTCAGACGGGGGCTCGGTTGTGGCTATCGGCTATAAGCTATCGGCATCCTTTGACCTTGCTCATGGCTCATCGCTCGCCCCTGTTGTACCCTAATCATGGCATGGTTCATTTCCACAGAGTGACGCTGGAGTACCCCCGCACCCAGACCAAGGCGCTGTATGACCTCAATTTGGAGATCAAAAAGGGTGATTTCGTGTTCCTGGTGGGCCAGTCGGGGGCGGGGAAAAGCAGCTTGCTCAACCTGATTCTGAAGCGCCTCGAGCCCAGCGCCGGGGCAATCTACTTTGCTGGGGAAAACCTCAAAGCCCTGCGCGGCGACCGCATCGCGCTGCACCGCCGCCGCATCGGGACGGTGTTTCAGGACCACCGCCTGCTCAAAGAGATGAGCGTCGAGGAAAACCTGCTGTTCGCCCTGCGGGTGCTGGGGGTCCCGCAAAACGAGTGGGAGACCCGCGTAACTCGAGTCTTAAGGCAGGTTGGCATCGTCCACAAGAAGCGGGCCTACCCCGAGGAGCTTTCGGTGGGCGAATCGCAGCGCGTCGCCATCGCCAGGGCGCTGATCGGTGAGCCGACCGTGCTCCTGGCCGACGAGCCCACCGGCAACTTAGACCCCGCAAATGCCCTGGCGGTGCTGGAAATTTTTAAGTCGGTGCATGCCAGGGGGGCTACCGTGCTGATGGCGACACACTCCCGCGACCTGGTGGAAGCTTACCCGCAGCGGGTGGTGGTGCTCAAAGCAGGGCAACTGATCCGCGACGAGCGCCAGGGGAAGTACAGTCTGGCGTAAACAGCAATGAGCCGAGCGAATCGGGATTTGGTGGTCCGCTACTATCAGTCCCTGAACGATTGGGATGGGCTCAGGCTTATCCTCGGTGAAGACGTGCTGTACGAGGTTCCTCAGACCAGGGAGCGGGTGCGGGGCAAAGAGCCTTATGTGGACTTCAACGCCACTTTCCCTGGCAACTGGACGATTGAGATCGTTCGGATGGTTGCCGACGAAACTGGGGCCGCTGGGCAAATTCTTTTCCGCGATGGGGATGCGGAGATGACCGGCATCGCCTTTTTCGAGTTCGCGCGGGGCAAAATCTCTCGCATCACCGACTTCTGGCTCGAGCCATATGAGCCTCCTGAGCGGAAGTCGCGCTTTGTAGGGCAGTACTAAGCCCTTCAGGGCGAAAGGTAAGAGCGGACATTCATCCCTCATACGCCGGTGCTAGACTCAGATCACCAGGCGTTGACGGTTTCTTGACAAGAAGTTCTCCCATCCCTTACTCCGAGGTCAAAGCCTGGAACGTAGGAGGGCAGCATGAACGTCTACAAGCTGGTTGGCCGCCAAGTCGAGATCACCGAGGCCCTCAAGAGCTACATTGATAAGAAAATGCCCCGTCTGGATCGCCACTTCGAGGGGGCCGATACCAAAGTGGTGCTCTCGATGGCCCAAGGGCCAAGGGTCGCCCAGCGGGCCAAGGCGGAGATTCAAGTCAGCGTGCCCAAGGGCTTGGTGCGGGTGGAAGAATCCGACGCGGATATGTACGCCGCCATTGACCGAGCGGTGGACCGTTTGGAGTACCAGCTCAAGCGCTACAAAGAACGCCACTTCCAGAAGGCCCGCCAACTGGCCCCCGAGCCGGTGTTGGCCGGAGGTCCCGCCGAGGCCGAACCTGAAGAAGATAACCTGCGCATCGTGCGGGTCAAGCGCTTCGCGGTGAAGCCGATGAGCCCGGAGGACGCGGCCTTCGAGATGGAGGCTTTGGGACATGATTTCTTTGTGTTCCGTAACAGCGAATCCGATCAGATGAATGTGATTTACCGTCGCCGGGACGGGAATTACGGCCTGATCGAGCCCTCGGCGTAGGCGCAACATCCGCCTGCGGGGAATGTAGGGGCCCACAGCTGTGCGCCCTTACGCACGTTGGTCGTGCATTTATTGGCGATTGGCGCGGCGGGATCCCCCCGGTGATCAAGGTCTATCAGTACAGCACGATCCATTGGCGACCTCGGATGTCCTCCTTGCTAAGGGGAAGGACAACAATGCCTCCCCTCGAGCTCGCCATTATCTGCATGTGTCCTGGATGCTATTTGCTCAAGGCATCAGGGAAAGAGGGTCATCTTTGACCCTAGTAATACCTCGAAGGGTCCACGAAGTTGAACCCACCATCCCCGCTGATCACGATCACCCGGAACCACATCTCGTCGTTAGGAATCAGCACCCCACCGCCGGTATTGCCGATGATCTGGCCCTTGTATACCCGGTCGCCCACCGAAACCCTGGGCTCGGACAGATTGACGTACTGGGTGGCGACCTGCTCGCTGTGGCGGATGGTGATGGTCCAACCCAGGTTGGCGATGAAAAGGCTGTCCAGCACCACCCCGTTGGCGGCGGCGGCGACCAGGCTCGAGCCCTCCGAACCCTGGATGGTCTGCCAGTCGTTGCCCCCGGCGCCATAGGCCTCGGCGATCCGTCCGCCCTGTACCGGGAATTGCAGCGAGCCCACCAGCTCCCTGGGCACCGAGGGTAGCTCGGTGGGGCGGGCGTTGGCCTGCTGCTCCTGCTGGCGGCGCTGTTCCTCGCGGCGCCGGGCTTCGGCCTGGCGTCTGGCCTCCTCGGCGCGGCGCCGCTCCTCCTCGATGCGCCGCAGTTCGGCGGTGATGCGGCCTTGCAGGGCCCGTAGGTCGGCGCGGAGCTGGGCCTGGGCCACCAGGGTCTCGCGCAGGATCACCTGTCGCCCGGCCTTTTGCTGGCGCAGGCTGGCGAGCGTGACCTGGACCGACTGGCGGTT
>PSMF01000024.1:0-4427 GCA_040290005.1 Meiothermus sp. | reverse complement strand
GGCCTGGATGCGCTCGGTACGGGCCAGGCGCTTTTCGCCCAAGTCTTTGACCAGAAGCTCGAGCCGGGTGCGCTCGTTGTTCAGCTCGCTCACCGTGGTGGTGATCTGGTCCATCAGATCGGTTTGGTGCTGGCCTAAAGTGCCCACCCAGTGCGTACGCACCGCCAAATCGGTGAAGGACTGCGCGCGCAGCAAGGGCAGGTAGCGCCCGGCCTTCTCGCGGTGCAGGCTTTGCAGCATCGCCGAGAGCCGCGCTTTGAGCCCCTCGAGCTGTTGTTCGAGTGCGGCGATCCGGGCTTCGGCATCCTTGCGCTGGTCGTCCAGCACGTTGATCTGGGCAGTCAGCTCGGCCTTTTCCCGCTCCAGCCGTGTGATCTGGGTCTCAAGGCTCCTTAGCTGAGCGAGTTGCTGGGCGGTGGCTGCATCTAGGTTGGCTAGGTCGCGGTTGAGCTGGTTGATCCGGGCCTGTTGCTGCTGTTGCAGTGCCCGGTTCTGCTGAGCCTGCTGCTGTAGCTCGCTTAGCGATTGGCAGAGGGCAGAGGGCAGAGCGCAGAGGGCGAGAATCAACAGCGTCGAACGTTGAACGTTGAACGCCGAACGCCAAAGGCTCGTGGTTCGTGGCTCGTGGTTCGTGGAAATTCGCTGTTTGCCACCTGCCGCAGGCCACTGGCCACAGGCCACAAGCTTATTCCGACCCCCGCTCATAAATCCGCCTCCCGCAAGTTGGCCCGGCTGGCGATAAAAGCCCCTGTCGCCCCCAGCAGCAGCGCCAAGAGCAGCATGGCGACTGAGGCCCGCAGCAAATCGCTCTGGCTTAGTACAGGCACAAAAGGTAGCAGGTTTTGCAGGGCTTCGGAGAGAAAGCGGTAGGAGAGGGCCCCCAGCAGCAGCGCGAACACGCTGGCCGCTAGGGTCAGAAGCATTCCCTCGGCCACGAAAGGTCCTTGGATAAAGCGGCGGGTGGCCCCCACGAGTTGCATCACCCGTAGCTCGTCGCGGCGGTTTTCGATGCTGAGGCGGATCGTCCCCATCACGCTAAAAAGCGTGTCGAGGAGCAGCAGCACGATCAGGATGTTCACCGCGATGCGCAGCCCCGCTAGTACCCGTACGAGTTGCTCGGTGAGCGTTCCGCCGTATTCCACACCTTGCACGCCGTCTAAGCGCTCCAAACGCCGCCCGATTTCGCGCACCTTCTGGGGGTCTGAAAGCTTGAGCCGGAGCGTGTCGGGAAGCGGGTTTTGGATAAACTCCCTAGCCTGGGCCAGATAGGGATAATCGAGTTGTAGCGTCGCCAGCGCTTCTTCCTTGGTCTGTAGGCTAGCTCCCATGACCTCGGGCCACCCCTTGGTCTGAGCAAGGATGGCTTGGGTGTTGGCACCGGGTTTGAGGAAAGCGGCGACCTCGAGCTCCCCCTCCAAAGAGGCCACCACCCGGTCTAGGTTCCACAGCACCAAGCCCAACAAGAAGAGCAGCGAAAACGATACGAGCGCGGTGAAGAAGGTTGCGAACGTGCTGGTCAGGTGTTGACCCAGCGAACGCCAGGCTTGCGAGAGGGCGTACACGTGACCCAGTGTACCTTTTGTGCGCGGGGCTTGCGTGAATTGAGGCTTAGAACACGTCGAACGATAAGCGCAAAAACGGTGTTCGTAGGGACGTACGGCTGTACGTCCGCCGCGTGTCACAACGAAAATCACCAAATCAAAACCGATATGATTTTGAGAGCAGCAAAGAGTCCTCCCACGCGCATTACAACTGATGTCTCGGGTAGAACACAACGTCTTTTCTGCTAGAGGAATAGACGAGTGACGCGCATAGGCGGAAGACAAGCAATAAAGTCCTTACAAGTTGGGTCAAATGTTATAACGGCCTCGAGGCCCCTATTCCACATAAACCACCCGGAAATCATTGAGGTTGTTTGCGGTTGGGCCAGTGACGAGCAAATCGCCTGTTGCGGTGAAAAAGCCGCTAGCATCGTTACGGATGAGGTGTTCTTTCAGGTCTAGATTATAGTTGCGGGCTTTCAACCATGTTTCTGGCGTGATGATCGCCCCCGCCGCGTCGGTGTTGCCGTCAATCCCGTCGGAGTCGGCGGCGAGCGCCCATACTCCCTTTTCTCGCAGATAGAAAGCTAGCCAAGCCAGGAATTCCTGGTTGCGCCCACCGAGACCGGAGCCGCGCACCGTGACGCTCGCTTCGCCGCCGGAAAGCAGCACCAGCGGCGGTTTGAACGGGTTTTGATGGGTACGGATGCTTTCAACCAGCGCCGCGTGAAACCGGGCCAGTTCTCTCGCTTCGCCTTGGAAGCGGTCGGAGAGGATGACGGCTTCGCAACCTTGCGCTATCCAATAGCCTCGAGCCGCCTCCAATAGCGTTTGGTTGCTGCCGATCAGCCGGTTCTCCACCTGCTCAAACAACCTGTCTGCAGGTTTTGGCGATTCGGGTAATTCGCCCGCCATACCTTTTTGCAGATGGGCACGGACTTGGGAGAACTCAAGCCCGTATTTATCCAAAACGCCCAGCGCGTCCGCGAAGGTGCTCCCATCAGGGACCGTCGGCCCTGAGGCAATTACCGAGAGGTCGTCGCCCGGAACGTCTGAAAGGTACAGCGCCAGAATTCGCGCCTGGGTGGCCGCCGCGAGCCGTCCACCCTTGATGCGAGAAGCGTGTTTGCGTACCGCGTTCGTCTCCTGAATGTCCGCTCCTGAGCGCAGCAGAGCTTGGGTAAGGGCCTGTTTGGTCTTTAGCGAAATCCCCCACGGCGCACACATCAGCGAACTGCCCCCGCCGGAGACCAACAGCAACAGCAGATCATCCGAGCCTAGCTTGGAGATTGCGTCCAGAACATGTTCTGCGGCCTGCACACTCTTTTCGTTGGGGACGGGATGTGCGGCGGGGATGATTCTGCCCGTTCGGTCTTGCGAAGGGCTTCCATCCTTGGGGATGGCGATAAATGGAGTATTCGGGAATGCGGTTCGAGCAGCTTCCAACATCGTCAGCGCAGCCTTGCCCACCGAGACGATGAGGCTGGGGGTTTGCGCGGGCAGATGCGTTTTGGTCAGCGCGGCAGGATGGGTCTGCTCGAGGGCGTAGCGAAAACTCTCGATGAGCTTTTCCCGCATAACATCAGCATAAACGGGCAATGGAACTGCCTCTCCTTGGAAACTTCATTATCTGCTCCCGTCCTAGACGGTATTCTCTGCAAACATCAGGGGAGGTGGCGCTCTTCTCGCCGGATACCCCATTTCGCCGCGTAACGGGGTAGGGTTTGCGGTTGACGTTGAACTAGCCGTTGTAGGCTTTGTCCAGCAGTTCCATCGTGTGCATCACCGGGATGTCCTTGCCCAGCCTGCGCAGGTGGGTCTGGATTTGGGTAAAGCAGCCGATGTTCCCGGTGGCGATGGCCTGCGCCCCAGTAGCGAGGATATTGTGGGCCTTGCGCTCACCCAGGGTGGCGGCAATCTCGGGCTGCTCGAGGTTATAGGTCCCCGCACTCCCGCAGCACAGCTCGCCCTCGGGAATCTCGACCAGTTCCACGCCAGGGACGCTCTTCAGGAGCTTGCGCGGCTCGGCCCGCACCCCTTGGGCGTGGGCCAGGTGGCAGGCGTCGTGGTAGGCAACCTTGAGCGGGGTTTTAAGGGCGGGCGGTGCTTTAAGCCCCAACTCCGCCAGGAAAACGCTCACGTCCTGGACCTTTTTTACAAAGGCATCCGCCTCGGCCTCTTCGGGCTCGCCGTGGAACAGAAGGTGGTACTCCTTGAGCCCCGAGCCGCAGCCCGCCGCATTGGTAAGGATTGCGTCTATATCCGGTGGGAATGCCTTAAGGTTGTTCCGCGCGAAGCCCAAGGCCCGCTCGCGTTCACCGGTGTGCATCGAGAGCGCCCCGCAACAGCCCTGTGCTTTGGGAATCACCACCTCCACGCCGTTTTTCGCCAAGACCCGCAGCGTAGCCCAGTTGAAGTTGGGCTGTAAGACCTGCTGGGCACAGCCCGCCAGGAATGCGACCCTGGCTCGTCGTTCGCCCTCCGCCGGGAAAACCTCGGGCAGGGGTTGGGCCATCGGAAGCGCGTCGGGGAGAAGGTTTAGCGGGGCTTGTAGAAACTGCGGCAGCACCGGTTTCATCAGCTTGCCGAGCTTGCCCAGCGCGGCGGCAGCGCGGAAGCGGCTGGGGTACGGCAAAGTTTCCTGAATGGCTAAGCGAAACAACCTCTGGAAGGGCGCTCGAGCGCGCTTGGGCTCGCTCCAGCCGCGAAAGGTGTTGATCAGGTCGCCGTAAGGGACCCCGCTCGGGCAGGCCGTCACACAGCCCACGCAGCCCAGGCATTTGTCGAGGTAGGGCGTGGCTTCGTCGAGGTTCAGGCCGCCCTCCAGCACTTCTTTCATCAGGAAGATGCGCCCGCGGGGGGAGTCCATCTCCTCGCCCAGCACGG
>PSMF01000204.1:0-3677 GCA_040290005.1 Meiothermus sp. | reverse complement strand
AATCCTCTCCCTGACCCCGAACCGGACCCAGGGTATTTCACCAACCGAGTCTCGCTACTGGAGGAATCTGCCTATCCCTTGAACCGCTTCACCACCCCCGCACCCAGCGCAGCAGCTCGTCGTGGGTTAACTTCTCAGCCGCAGACCCCTGATCCCCTCGCTCCGGCGCGGGTAGCTGCACCGCGCTCCGGCTCCGCCAGGAGGCTACTTTTTGCAAATGGGCACGTCAAGCTAAGTACTGCTCATTGTGACAGTGCTGTAGCCGCCACGCCCATAAATGAGAGAGCTACACCTTTTTGTCCCCGGTACTCACGCTCCAAAATGATCCGCACGCCTGCAAGGCCTCTCGAGTCATGACCCCAGTCATCTCGCTCTCATCGAGGAGACCGGTCACAACGGCGCAACCCACTACGGGTGCGATGGTTGAGGACGTATTCAGCCCCAACGCTTATGCACCACCGCCACCTGCTCGGGCGAAAGGGTACGGACCTGGTGGCCGCGGAGCAGCAGGTAGAGCTTGGCGGTCTCCTCGAGCTCCTCCGTAGCATCTGAGGCGGCCAGCAAGTCACTCCCTCCGACCACCGGCCCGTGGTTAGCGAGCAGCAGGGCGTGATGCTTACCGGCATATAACGCCACGGCATCAGCCAGTGCAGGGTCACCCGGCGGATAGAAGGGCACCAGCGGCAAGCTCCCCACCCGCATCACGTAGTAGGCGGTGATGGGCGGGAGCACGTCGGCGGGGTTCACGTCCCCCAGCACCGAAACCGCCACCGAGTAGGTCGAGTGTAGGTGGACCACCGCACCCAGCGCGGGCCGCTCGCGGTACATCGTCAGGTGCAAAAAAGTCTCTTTGGTGGGCGGGTCGCCGGAAAGGTATTTGCCGTCCCCATCGAGCTTAGTCAGGCGCTCAGGTAGGAGGCGCCCCAGCGAACTTCCCGTTGGGGTGAGCAACCAACCCTCTTCCAAGCGCACACTCAGGTTGCCGGTGCTGCCGTGGGTCAGACCCCGGTTGAAGATGCTCTTCCCTACCTCGCAGATTTGCTCGCGCAGCTCGGATTCAGTCATAAGGACGGTCGAGGGTCAAGGATCAAGAGTCGAGGGCCAAAACTTCAAAAGCCTTCAGGAAAAACTCGGGGCCGCCGAAGTTACCTGATTTGAGCGCCAGGGCCATATTCCCCTGCGGCAGGGCTTGGGTCCAGGGCACACCGGGCGCGATCTCCGGGCCTATGCTGAGGGCCTGCACACCCAGCGCCCGCACCACCGCCCCGGAGGTCTCCCCCCCCGCCACCACCAGCTTGTCGAAACCTGAAGCCGCCAGTTTTTGCGCGAGGGTAGCCAAAGTTTCCTCGATCCGATGGGCAATTCCGGGGCCATAGGTTTCCTGGTAGCCGCGGACCTCCTCGGGGGAAGCGCTCGAGTACACCAGCACTGGCCCCGACGACTTATGCTCCTCCGCCCAGCGCAGGAGGCCGTCCAGGACGGAGGTGGGGTTCTGGCTCAGCGAGGGAATGTCGAGGGGGTAGCTAGGACGGGTCTTCTCCATCGCGGCGATCTGCGCCAGGGTCGCCGCCGAGCAGCTCCCGGCCAGCACCGCCGCACCACCACCGAGCTTGGGCATCGGCGCGGGCCCCTCGCCGCGCCGCAACTGCCCCTCGAGACGGAAGTTCCGGGGCAGCCCCATTGCCGCTCCTGAGCCCCCGGTGATGAGCGGCAGCCCGCGGCAGGCCTCGCCGAGGGTGCGCAGGTGCAGGTCGCTGAGGGCGTCTACCACCGCGTAGCGGCAGCCCTCGAGGCGCAGGGCCTCGAGGCGCTCCCATAGGGCTAAACTCTCCATCGCCACGCTCTCGTAACCGGCCAAGCCAACTTTGTGGGGGGTCTGCCGTCCCAGCACCCGCACCAAATTGGCGTCGCGCATGGGGGTGAGCGGGTGATCTCGCATCGAAGACTCGGAGAGGAGCACCTCCCCCACGAAGAGATACCCCTTGTATACCGTGCGTTGGTTCTCCGGGAAGGCCGGGCAGACTACGGTAAAGTCCGCGCCCAAAGCGTCCAGCAGGGCATCGGCGACGGGGCCGATGTTGCCGAAGTCGGTGGAGTCGAAGGTCGAGCAGTATTTGAAGAAAAACTGCCGACAGCCCCGCGATTGCAGCCAACTCAGAGTAGCCAATGAATCTCTTACCGCCTCTCGAACCGGCGCGGTGCGCGACTTGAGCGCGATGACCACGGCATCGGCGGGAGGAAGCTCGAGCCCCTCCCTTGGAACTCCGACGCACACCGTGACCCGCATCCCCTCGCGGGCCAGCATCGCCGCTAAGTCGGTGGCCCCGGTGAAGTCGTCGGCGATGGCTCCCAATAGATAGCTCATAGCAGATAGCCGATAGCTTTTACTCGGTCAGCTCCCAGAAGCTCACGGTCTTTCGCTCGACCCAAGGCTTGGTTTTGGTGTCGAACTCGAGATAGTGCGGCGCGGCCAAGTGCGCATCGAAGGAGGCGCGGCCTGAGTACAGCTCGTAGAGTAGGATTTTGCCTGCGTCCTGGATGTCGGTGCATACATCAAAGCGGTGGCAGCCGGGTTCCTTCTCCAACGAGGCTTTGGCGTTGGCGAGCATGGCGGGGCGGAACTCCGCCGTGTGCTCAGGCTTTATCACAAACTCCACCAGGACCACGTACATATCAAGCCACCACCGGGTTCTCGAGCCTGCCGATGCCCTCGGCCTCGATGATTACGACATCCCCCGGCTTCATGAAAACCTGCGGCTGCTGGAATAAACCCACCCCTGCGGGAGTTCCGGTGGTGACGATATCGCCGGGTTCTAAAGGCATGTACTTGAGGACGTGCCCGACCAGCACGGGCAGTTTGAACAGCCAATCGCTCGTGCTCCCGTCCTGCAAGACCTTTCCATTGAGCGTGGTGCGTAGCGCGACATTATTCGGGGCGGGGATTTCGTCCTTGGTGACGATGCCGGGGGCGATGGGGGCGAAGGTCTCCAAGTTTTTCCCCAACGTGATTTGATTATCTTTGAACTGGACATCCCTGGCCGAGACATCGTTGAGCAAGGTGTACCCGAAAATCGCATCCATGACCGCCTCGCCCGCCGTCCCCACCGCCAGAGGTTTGCCGATAACTACCGAGAATTCGACTTCGTAGTCGAGCTGCTCGGTCACGCCTTTGCGAATCGCCTCGCCCGGCCCGATCACGCTGCTGGGCAGCTTGGCGAAGAAAAAGGGCTCGGTGGGCATTTTGGCGTTGGGGTTTTCCAGCGCGTGCGCGGTGTAGTTCACCCCGGAGCAGAGGATTTTGCCAGGCCGCATGGGGACGCGGATTCTGACCTCGCTCAAACGGTGTCTTGGAGCGGAGTCTCTGAGCACTCCTCGAGCCTCCTCGAGTTTGGCTTCCCCGCCCCGAATCAGGCTGAGCAGGTCGGGAGCCACGCCGGTCAAATCCACTAAGCCGCCGTCTTTCTCGGCCCCAAACAGCGTTTTGCCGTCTGCTTCGTAGGTGTAAAGCTTCATTGGTTCTCCCTGGTTAAATACGGGGTCTTAGGGAGTAGGCAGTAGGGCTTAGAAAACCCTAAGCCCCAAGCCATAAGACCTAAGCCCTGGCATCTCGCCTTCGATCATCAACACACCCTTGTGCATCGCGCCAGGGTTCTGCGCGAGCTTGGCGAAGGTCTCGG
>PSMF01000203.1:0-3689 GCA_040290005.1 Meiothermus sp. | reverse complement strand
TTCACCAAAACGTAATCGGTGTTGTAGGTCGAGACCGCGAAGATGCCGACTTTGGCTTCGGCCAGGGGGTTGAGCACCGAGGCCAGGATGCCGGTGAGGCCAAAGCCAAAGAGCCCTTCGAGATTTAGCGCACGCCAGCCCCGCTCGGCTTTGGCTTCGGTCAGGACTCTGATTTCCAGACAAACGATGGAAAGCTCTTCGGGGGTGCGGCTGAGGGTGAGGAAGCCTTCGCCGTCGGCCCAGGGGGATAGGGGAGAGGGGCTCGAGCTGACAGACCGCATAAACACCGTCCAGAAGGTGAAGCTCTAGTCCTGGCATCAGTCCCACTGCACGGGTTCGGGGAGGCATAGGGCTTGAGCAGGGGTTGCGGGTTGTAAGGTACTGCGGGTGAGATAGTCATTGCCCTTGGGGTCGCGGTAGACCTCGAGCTGGTTATCTTCTAGGTTGACAATCCAAATATTCCCGAATCCCGGCTCCGGCATAAATGGGCGACTTAACTTTTCGGTCAGCAGTCACACTGCTATCGGCCACCTTGACCACTAAAAGAGCATGTTCTGGCCGAGGAAGCTGAGTCCTATATTGCTCTTCGGGTAGTCTGAGCAAAACGACGTCGGGCAGCGGTGTGGAAACCTCAGGGATTTGCAGCGGGCATTGAGGCCAGACAAAAACTTGATCCTCGAACTTTCCCAAGGGCTTAATAAGTTGCGCAACCGCGAATGCATATTCTGGCCCCAGGTTATCCACCTCGACGATTTCCCCGTTGAGGAGTTCCACGCGTGGACGTTGATCAAAAAAAACCCCGCCTTGAGCATCCACAAAAACTCCGCGTTATCAAAGCGGCAACGTTTTAAACCAGCTTTAGACGCTTCAGGAAGCGTTTTCTCCTGAATCATAAGACTGCTGTACTACATAGGATTGTTCTATCCCTGCACCAGGCTACGCGCCACAAACAGCAGGTTTTCCGGGCGCTCGGCGATGCGGCGGGAGAGGTAGGGATACCAATCCGTGCCGTAGGGGACATAAGCCCGCACGGTATAGCCCTCGGCAGCGAGGCGCTTTTGCTCGTCCCGGCGCACCCCGTAGAGCAGTTGGAACTCGAACTTGTCCTTAGCCAGGCCCTTTTCCGCCGTCCAACGCTTCATTTCCCCGATGATGTGCGGGTCGTGCGAGGCGATGGCGGTGGGGAGGCCGTGCTCGAGGGCCTTCTTCGCCAGCACCAGATACTGCCCGTCCACCAGCCGCTTATCCTGAAACGCCACCTCGGCGGGTTCCTTGTAGGCTCCCTTCACGATGCGCACCGCAGGCCGGAGGGGCATCAGCGACTCCAGGTCGCGCTCGGTGCGTTTGAGATAGCTTTGCAGCACGATGCCGGTGTTGGAGTAACCCGCCTCGCGCAAGCGCCCGTAGACCCGCAAGGTCGCGTCCACGCGCGGGGAATCCTCCATGTCAATCCGCACGAAGCAATCCACCTTTTGGGCCTCCTGGAGAATTCCCGTCATCAGCGAGAAGGCCAGGTTTTCGTCCAAATCCAGCCCCACCTGGGTGAGCTTTAAGGCGATGTAGCGCGGATACGGCTTGGCCCCGAAAGCCTGTATCAGCCGGATAATCTCGGCCTGGAACTGCCGCGACTGTTCTTCAGAAGTCACCATCTCGCCCAGCAGGTCGAGGATGGCGTGGACTTTATCGGCCTCGAGCGCGTCCACCACCTGTAGGGCCTCCTCAAGCGTATCTCCTGCGACAAAGCGGCGAGAAAAGCCCTTGCCGCGCGTGAGTATCAAGTTTTTCACGCTGGGGTTTTGCGCGATTGCCAGCACGAACGAGCGGTAGCTTTGGTTCAGGTCCATTGTTTTCATGATATTGCGTGGGTGGGGATAATGACGATATGTCAGTTACTTTAGACCACCTCGTCGTTGCGGCGGCCTCTTTGGGGCAAGGAGCGGAATATATACATAGCGTCCTGGACGTGTATCCGGTGATGGGCGGAAAGCATGTCCTGATGGGGACACACAATATGCTGCTGAACT
Source organism: Meiothermus sp. (assembly GCA_040290005.1). GTDB lineage: Bacteria > Deinococcota > Deinococci > Deinococcales > Thermaceae > Meiothermus. The sequence continues at coordinate 1,665 of PSMF01000203.1, read as the reverse complement.
TAGGGAATCAGACTTACCTCGAGATAATCGCAATAGACCCCGAGGCACCCCATCCGGGCCGCCCGCGCTGGTTCGGCCTCGATGAGCCCGAGGTGCAAGCTCAGCTTGGGAAAAGTCCACGTTTGATCCACTGGGTTGCCCGCACCGATGATATTCGTGCATCCGTCGCAAGTTCTTCGCTTGATTTAGGAGAGGTCAGCGAGGCCAGCCGGGGTGATTTGCGCTGGCTGATTACTCTTCCTAAGGATGGAAAACCGCTTGGGGACGGGCTAATTCCAACGCTGATTGAGTGGGGTGCGGCGCACCCAACCGATTCGCTGTCAGGCGCCGGGTGCGAGCTGCTCGGGCTAACCGGCTTTCACCCCGACCCAGAGCCGATTGGCTCGGCTTTGAAAACGATAGGTGCGCAGGACAGTCTGAGACTCGAGCGAACTCCAGAACTTAGACTGGAGGCCCGTATACGCACGCCCTCTGGGGTTAAACTCCTTCGATAGTCATTTTTATCGTGCCTGATAGGCTTCCACCGGGCTCGAGGATTCGCACCCCGGTACCGCGCACCCCTTTCGCCATCAGATTAAAGCCGTCGGTGGCATTGGAAACCGGCTCTAAGGCCAGCGTCCCGTCGGGCGCGGTGAACACCACGAAGTGCGAGAAAATCGGGTCGGCTGCAATCGTCATCCGCAGGTCCGAGTCGGGCCACTCCAAGGTTGCCGTACCCTCCCAGCCGCCAAAAACCGTGTCAATATGCTGGTCTCCCGGCGAACGTGGGCGGCTAAAGTCCAGCTTGGGGGGGACCGGCTTCATGCCCTCGGTGGGGATGAGGGTCTCGTCGGGGAGATAGTATCCCTTAGCCCGGAATTGCAGCATGGCGTCGCCGGAACCGGGCAAGGTGCGCATGAAATAGGGGTGGATGCCGAAACCGGCGGGCATTTCTTCATCCGAGGCGTTGGTCAGCTCGAGCTGGGTCACCAAGGTATTCCCGTCCAGGCGGTAAGTCTTGACCATAGTGAAGGGCCAAGGCCAGTTGCTATCGGGAAATTCCGAGGAGTCGAAGCGGCAAATCAGCGTGTCGCCTGCCCGTTCGGCCTGCCAGGGTCGGTTGCGCACGTCGCCGTGGATGGTGATCCCCGCGACCACGTTGCCCTCGGGCTTATTGGGGTGGAGCTGATACTCCCGCCCCGCAAACTCGAACCTCGCGCCCCGGATGCGGTTGGAGTACGGGGCCAAGGTGAAGCTGCTGTAGGGGCTGGATTTTTCGGGTAGGGGACGGGGTGTGGGTCGCATGACCGGGACCCACTCCCCGTGCCAGTTGGCTTCAAAAGCGGCAGGGCTAGCGCCCACCTCGGGGTTGATTTCCAAGCGTAGATGGGGGTTCTCGAGGCTTAGGGTGGACATGTCTTTAGTGTAAAGGAAGCGGTGTGGGCGGTTTGTCGAGGGGCTAACGGCGAGCAGCGATGGGCTAAAAGATACCCATACCGATAGCTCATAGCCAAAGACCTCGCGTCTGGAGCAGCGGTTCTCGAGCCTTGGCTTCACCGTCTTAGACGCAAACTTGGTTTTGGCTATCGGCAATAAGCCATAAGCTATCCGCGCCTTAGCTCACAACTTTGTCTTAATGTTGGCCTCTTATGTTCATTTTTCCAAACTTCGCTCATGTTAGATGGA
>PSMF01000202.1:0-3696 GCA_040290005.1 Meiothermus sp. | reverse complement strand
GGGGCCGTCCGAGGTCGTCACGGTCAAATGCTCCACCGATAGACCTTGACAGACGGGGGGATTCTGCCGAACCAATCCCAATCAAATGAATGGGCGACGCGCGTAGGGACGATGGGCCCCTCGTCCCTACAACCCCGCAGGTGAAGGAGAATTGCCTCCGCCCCAAGAGCCTCACACCACTGGAACCAGAAACCCTGCCTGTTCTTCTTTGAGAGCCTCGAGCCTCCCCTGCAAGGTAAATTTATCCACGCTGTTTACCCGCACCCAGACGGTCTCCCCGATACAGGTGCGGCCCTCGGCCTCCACCTCGTAGTAGTCCGGGGTGTGGCCGTAGGCTTTGCCACCCCGGAAACTCTCGACCAGCATTTCCACGCGACCCCCCAGCTTTGGCTGGATGCGCCTCTCGGCCAAGCGATGGGCCAGGGCCGTGAGTTCACGGTTGCGGCGCTTGCGGGTCTCTACAGGCACCTGCGGCAGCGAGGCCGCGCGGGTTTTGGGGCGCGGGGTGTAGGTGAACACATGAACCCGGCTGGGGCAGAGTTCTTCCAGGAACTCTAAAGTTTCCCCGTGCTCCTCTTCGGTTTCGGTGGGCAAACCGGCGATCACGTCGGTGGTGAGGGCGAAATCGGGAATCAGCTCGTACGCCTTGGTCACCAAATCGCGGTAATAGGCCCGGTCGTAGCGGCGACCCATCAGCGACAGCAGCCTTCTCGAGCCGGTTTGCAGGCTCAGATGCAGGTGCGGTCTCACTTGGGGTGAGAACCGCCGTATCACCCGCAATAAATCTTCATGGGTATCCTCGGGCTCTATAGAGGAAAGCCTTACCTTAGCCCCCATCAGGGCTAACTCCTCGACCAGCCCGGCGATGCCCCGTGGGTGACCCCGGTACGAGCCGAGCCGGACCCCGGTGAGCACGATTTCCTGCACTCCTGACGCTAAAAGCGCTTGGGCTTCGCGCCTCGCTTCGTCCCCCTCGCGGTGCCGCTCGCGCCCGCGCAGACGGGGAATCACGCAGTAGGCGCAGCCCGCATTGCAGCCGTCTTGCACCTTGAGGAAGGCCCGCACGTAGTTGTTGAGCAAGCCCCGCTCGCCTGCGCCCCAGAACTCATTCGGCGGGGTGGTGAGGGGGTCGGAGGGGAAGCCAAAATGCCGCAGGATTACGCCGGGCAGCTCGGCTTTGCGTGCGTTGGGGACCACCGCGTCTGCGCCGAGTTCGGCCAGCAGGGCGGGCTCGAGCTCGGCGTAACAGCCCGTCACCACGATAAACGCTTCGGGGTTAGCGCGGCGGGCTCGGCGCACCTCCTTCCGGGCGTCGGACTCCGCCGAGGTGGTGACGGCGCAGGTGTTAATCACCACGAGGTCCGCACCCTCTTCGGGGGCGACCACGGTGGGCTCGAGCACCCGCAGCAGCCCGACCAGCGCGTCGGATTCGACCTGATTGACCTTACAACCCAAGGTTTTGACCGCTAACCGCATAGCACCGAATTGTCGGGGGTATAGGGATAAGAGTCAAGGGTATTGGGAATGAGCCAAAGGATAGCGGAAAGCTCAAAAACCCAACTTCCGTCTGGAAGGGCAGAATCAGCCTCCGAGAATCCTCATCCAGGACGTGAGGTATTTCGGCTTTAGGCTTGGGGCTTTCGGCGTTCCAAGCTCATCGTAATCGCTCATTGCCATCTCTCAATCCGCTAACACCTGAAGGTCATCATCGGCGTCGAGCTGGGCTTGCCGCTCAGCCTGGGCCTCGAGGGCGCTCAGGTCTAGCTCGAAGCCAGGTTCGGCATCTTTGGTCTGCCCACCGGCGAATTGCAGTTGCCGCGCCAGGGCGTCTATCTGCTCGGGGATGGCCGTTTGCACGGTGGTGGGCAGGCCGAACAAGTCCTGGTGGTTTATCTTATAGATTTGGTCGAGCGTGCTGAGGGCCTCGAGGAGTTCCTGCAGGGTCTCGTAGCCTTGACTGACAATATTACGGTGGGGGCGGGGATGGTTGCTGGTGGAAGTGCTGCCCACCAGCAGATCGAAGCTGCGCTCGCGCCGGTAAATCCATAGTTGTAGCAACTCCGATTCACCTTCGACGCTGCCCGTCAATAGGTGACGAGGGTTTAGTTGTCGTACCGCTTCGGCTAAGGGCATCATCCACCCCCGAGTGTAGCCGGGCAGGCCGGAGATTCCGGGTATTTTTACCCACCCAGGCGTTCTTCTCATACTGCCGCCTGGTTTAATTCCCAAAGTTAGGAAGCCTACTTTTTGCGCGGCGTTGTACTAGAGTACGTGGGATGCTGACCCTCGAAGACATTCATGCCGCCGCCGAGCGCATCCGGCCCTATATCCACCGCACTCCTGTGTTCACCAGCCACGATCTGGACAAACGTTTTAGTAAAAAACTCTTCTTCAAGGCCGAACACCTGCAAAAAACCGGCAGCTTTAAGGCCAGGGGTGCGCTCAACGCCGCGTTGCAACTGCAAGACCCCAAGGGCATCATCGCGGTCTCGTCGGGGAACCATGCCCAGGGGGTCGCCTATGCCGCGCAGGTGGTCGGTAAACCGGCGCTGATCGTGATGCCCCAAGATTCCTCGCCCCTCAAAAAAGAGGCCACCCGAGCCTACGGAGCCGAGGTCTACGACCGGGGCGTAACCGTGGAAAACCGCGAGGGAATGGTGCGGAAGCTGGCCGAAGAGCGCGGCTACGAGCTGATCCACCCCTTTGACGACGAGCGGGTCATGGCAGGTCAGGGGACCCAGGCCCTGGAACTCCTCGAGCAAGTCCCCGAGTTGGATGCCGTGCTGGTCGCGGTGGGGGGTGGGGGCTTGATTTCCGGCATCGCCACCGTGGTCAAAACCCTGCGCCCCGAATGCGAGGTGATCGGGGTCGAGCCGGAGACCGCCAACGACGCGCAGCAAAGCCTGCAAGTGGGCACCCGAATCAAGCTGATGACCGCCCCCAAGACCGTCGCCGACGGGGTTCGCACGATGGTTGTGGGGGAGCGCACCTTCCCGGTGATGCAAAACCACGTGGACCGCATCGTCACCGTGCCCGACGCGGTTACGCTCGAGGCCCAAGCCTTGATGATGAGCCGACTCAAACAAGTCGTGGAGCCCACCGCCGGGCTGGCTTTCGGTCCGCTGCTGATGGACTACAAGCTACCGCAGCGGGTCGCGGTGATCGTTTGCGGAGGGAACTGGATGCCGGGGTAACAATGAGCGGCTAGCGACGAGCGATGAGCCAAAAACGCCGAAAGCCCAAGGCCAAAACACCTCGCGTTTAAGAAGTTTGTCAAGGCGCTTTTTGCCCTTCCAGAGGGAAGTTGTAGGTTTATCTTTGGGCCTTCAGCTTTTGACCCTGCTTTAGCTCACCGCTCATCGCTTTTACTGCACCACCCGCTCGAGCACCCCCCGCGCCACCCGCCCAGCCTGGACCATCAGCCCCACGTCGGCGATTTTGTCGCCGGGCTGGTGGTAGTTGGCGTCCAGGCCACGGTGGAAAAACAGCACCGGGACCCCGGCTTGGGCAAAAAGCACGTGGTCGGAGCCGCCCTCAGTGCGGCCCAAGCTCCCCAAAGAAACTTGCACCAGCTCGGCGCTTTGCCCCGCCAGGCGGTAGAGGTTGTCGTCGCCGCCCAAACCGAGCTCGCCCAGCACGTCTAGGTTACATCAACGAGGACGAAATTGCGGCCACCATAGACCAGTTCAACCGCGA
>PSMF01000023.1:11542-36185 GCA_040290005.1 Meiothermus sp. | reverse complement strand
ACTCAAGCTACTTGGGGCCGTCGAAATCGCGCAAACTTAGTATGGAGATACTTAGCTTGGGAACATCACAATCGCGGTAAATCACGGGGTCGGGTGTAGACCCGGCTCTACTGTTTGAAAAGAGGAGGTTTTCTTGGCATGAACTTACCGCTCACCAGAAGCTGATCCGCACGGCCCCCTCGAGGTCGGTGCGGTGAATCTGAACCCCATGGCGGTTTAGCCGCTCCAGGACTTCCCCGGTCGGGTGTCCGTAGTTGTTGTTGCCTACCCCGATTAGGGCGACCTTGGGCTGAAACTGATCGAGCAGCTCCTCTCCCGTGCTGTACGCCGAGCCGTGGTGCCCCACCTTCAGCACGTCCACGGGCTGGCCTTGCCAGCGCACCTCCTGGGTGCTGGGCGCGTCGCCGGTAAAGAGCGCGGTGCGGCCCTTATACTCCAGCACAAACACCAGGCTGCGCTCGTTATCGGTGGTTTCGTCGCCGTAGGGGTTGAGGAAACGCAGCTTCGCGCCGTGCAGCTCGAGCACGCTTCCCACCCCCGCTTGCAACGCCTCGGTTCCCCGCTCAGAAGCGGCCTGGTGCAGCGCGTCATCCTGAAGGTCGCCGGTCCGCCGGGGGCCGGTGATCAGGGTATGTACAGGAAAATTTCGGATGACCTCGGGGATCGCCTCGATATGATCCGCATCGGCATGGGTGGCGACGATCATGTCCAGGTCGTCCACGCCCAGTGCTTTGAGGGCCCCCTCGAGGCGCGGGTAGGCCCAACCACGACCGCCGTCCACCAGAATCTCCACGTCTCCCGGTAGGCGAATCAGGCTGGCGTCGCCCTGCCCCACGTCAAGCTGCCAGATTTCGGCCCGCTGGAAGGGGAGGGGCAGCAAAGAAGCCAGTATCGCGGTGGAGGACAGAACGGCGGCCCTGAGCCAAGAGATTCGTTGATACAGTGCCAAAAGCAAAGGTGAAATCCCCAGGAAGTACAGGCCAAATCCGACCGCGCTGATCTGTCCCCAGTGGAGCTGCGGGCCGTGCGCTAGGGCGCCCACTATCCCCAGAACCATTCGGCTGAGGGTTTCCACCGGCCAGGCGAGCAAGCTGCCGAGCAACAGCTTGAGAAACCCCAGTGGAACCAGCAGGTTCAGCAAAGGCAACACCAACAGATTCGACAGCGGCGATAACAGTGGGACCCCATGAAAGTAGTGCAGCAACAATGGCAACAGCAAGACCTGTGCTGCAAAGGTCACGCTGAGGCTGGCCCAAAGCCAGTTCTTCCAGCCCTCGAGCCTCGGCAATCGGGGCAGCACCAAGGCCATGCCTAGCACAGCCAGATAGGAGAGCTGGAACGAAAGGCTGTAAAGGCTATAGGGCCATAGAGCGAGGTGGACAAATAGCGTCAGGGCCAGCACCGGTAGCACCTCCACCTTGCCCTTACCCAAAAATAATCCGACCAGCACGAACCCTGCCATGATCGTGGCGCGCACCAGCGAGGGCTGCGGCCCCACCAGGAGCGTGTACAGAAGCAGCAGGGCGAGGGCTGCGAGATATCGCCAGCGCCCGAGCTTATACAGCGCCAGCACGAAACAGCCCGCCAGTATCGCCACGTTCAGCCCCGATAGGGCCAGTGCGTGGGCCAAACCGGCCTGTTGGAATTGGCTGTAGGTATCGCCCAAATCGCCTTGCTCACCCAAAGTAATAGCCGCGTTTAGGGCCGCTGCCGCAGGGGAGAGGCCTGCCGCTAGCTGGTTCGAGAACCAAACCCTCATCCCATGCAGTGGGGTGTAGGCGGTGGGTGCTTCGGCCTTGAGTACAGCCCTTACCCCCAAGCCCTTTAGCCAAGCGGCCTGGTCAAAGCCCCCCGGATTGCGCTGCCCTTGGGGGCGTTCTAAGCGGCCCTCGAGCCGGTAATGTCCATCGGGGAGCTTGGGAAAGTGCTGAACGTAAAGGGTTCCCCCTACGGTGTGCAGAAAACCATGTTGAAGATTGCCCTCGAGCCGTACCCACCGTCCAATCTGTCCCACCCAGGGGTCGGGGTTCAGGCTCAGGTGAAGCACCACCAGCCCATACGCCAAGACCCCCAGCCAGCGGGCAGCGTGGGGTAGCCGCAGACCCAACAGCAAGCCCACAAACGCCCACGGGGTGAGCCCGTTCAAAGCTCCGAGCAGTGCCCCAAGGCCGAGCGCGTAGGGAATCATGGGCGGCTTTAGAAGGTGACGAGGGGGGCGAGGGTCTCGAGCAGTTTAGGACCCACCCCTTTAACCCGGTCCAGGTCTTCCAGGCTGCGGTAAGGCCGCCCCTCGATGATCCGCTTGGACATCGCTGGGCCGATGCGGGGCAGGCTTTCCAGCTCGGCGGGGCTGGCGGTGTTGAGGTTGACCTTGCTCGTGGTGGGTCGTACAGGGCCAGGGGTCAAGGTACGGACGGTGTTTTTAGGCGGCTGCGTGGGGGTTAGAGGATATGGGTTGGCTGTAGCCGTTTTTTTGGTGGGAAGGCTCCAGGTTTTTCCTGCCCCTTGCTGTTTTGGCGTGCCCTGGTTTGCCAGGGGTGATTTATTGGTAGCCACCAACCCAGGAGTAGGGGAGGGGAGAGCCGCTTCGGGCACGGCTGTTCGCATCGGGGTACGCACCTCCGTGGGTGCAAATTGTACTGTGAGCTTGGGCCAGAGGCTTACCACGCCCAGTCCCAGCACCACCGCCACATAAAGTATTGAGAGCCAGCGTCCCACAAAGCCTGAGCTTACCCGCTGCAAGCTGGCTCCAATGGTTATTTGGGGCAATAGCGCGAGATAAGCGAGGACAGCGGCCTCGAGTTGAAATGTCCAACGCTCTTATAAACCTTACAGGCTCACCATAGAACGAACCTGGGCTATCAGCCCAGGTTCACAAAAGGGTTGAGGGTTCTAAAGTGGTTCCGACAACCGCCACTGGATGCTCGCCAGAGCCACGCCCAGCACGGTCACGCCCATCAGAGTCCAGACGTTGGCGGTGACCCCGGAGTTCATAAAGTAGGTCAGCAGATAGCCGAGGGTAAACAAAAGCGTGACCAGGGCCCAGACCTTCAGCCAGACCATGCTGGCCCGCGAAGCCTGGGGCCGCACCGGGCCTGTATAAGGGGGAGGGGGAACGGTCAGGTTGTCCACCGCGGGGTTGGGCGTGGGTGGGACCGCGGCCTTACGATCCGGCTCGGTCTTGGGGGCGCCCTCGTAGGACCAGATCGAGTCGGAGGGCTCGTCGGGGAGGGTGCGGGCAGGCTCGACGATGTTCAGCGGCGGCTCGGGGGCCAGGGGAACTTCCTCAGGGGTCGGCGCGGAGGCCACAGTCCCGGCCTGCTGGGTCGTGGGTGGGGTTTGTTCAGCTAGGTGTGGCTCAAACTCCTCGCTGTGGGTGGGGGAAGAGAGGTTCCCCGGCAGTGAATCCGCCGCGGGTTGCGGGTGGGCGCCTTGGGTCTCCAAGGTGGTGCGGGATGCAGGCTCACCCACCTGGGTGGGCATGGACTTAGCTCGCAGCACATGCCCTTTGAGGGACTCCAGAAAAGCTTTGAGTTCATCGCGCTGGAAGGCCCTGGGCGGAATCTCCATCAGGGTGCCGGATTCCCCCGAGACCTCGACCTTGCCGGTGTCCTTGTTCACGCCGATGCGCTTGATGCTGGAGAGCCGGGCGATCTGCTGGGTGTTGTCGTCCACGAAGTACAACTCGCGGTCGGAGAGGGCCAGCAGTCCACCTGAACCGTCCAACCGGGCGATGATTTCAGCCGGGGTCAGGCCTGAGAGCTGGGTGTCATATTTGCTCATGGTTAGGAGTTTACAACATTGGGTTGTGTGGGCTCGGGTAAATTCTGTCTGCTCGCCCAACTTCGCCGGAGCCTCGAGGCTCCTGAAGTCCCGTATGCACTCGAAAAATCGGTTCTTTTTCTAGACGGGCTTGCGCTGGGAACAAAAAACCGGCAAGTTGGAGCCATGCAGATTCCCCACCCGCTGTTGCTCGGCCACCGAGGCTCGCCTCGCCAAGCCCGTGAAAACACTTTGGAGTCCTACCGACTGGCGCTACAAGCTGGTCTGGACGGCCTCGAGCTGGACCTCCACCGCACTCGGGATGGGGTCCTCGCCATCCACCACGACTTTGACCTAGAAGGCCGGACGATTGCCGCAATGGACTGGGCGGATTTGCGTGCTGCAGCCTCCTGGTTGCCCCGGCTGGAAGAGGTTTTGGAGCTAAAACAGGAGTTCCCCGGTGTCTGGCTCAATCTGGAACTCAAAAGTCAACCACCGGAGTCCGATAGGCGAGAAAAAGCCTTGGTCGAGGCCTTGGGGCCGGGGCAAAACCCGGAACGGGTCTGGGTCAGCAGTTTCGACCCGCTGGCGCTGATCCGCCTGAAGAATCTCGGGGTTTCGGTCCCGCTGGCCTTGCTGGCCTATCAGCTCGAGGTGCTCGAGCTGCTCCCGTGTCTGCCGGTACAGGGCGTGCACCCGCACCACGCGATGCTGAGCGAGGCCAGCGTCGCCGAGTTCAAAGCCAGAGGGCTGTTTGTGTGTACCTGGACGGTCAACGATGCCGAGCGGGCTAGAACCCTGCTGCGCTGGGGCGTGGACGGTCTGATCGGAGATGATCCAGCGGTGCTGTTGGAGGCGAGAGGCCCAATTTGAACCGCGCCCAACCCCAGTTTGCGATACCTTAAGACCATGCAAGGTCTCTACCTCAAGCTCATCACGGCGGGCGATTCGGACGTGTTTCAGGAGCGGCTCAACCGCTTTGTGGAAGGTCTGCCCGAAGACGCTCTGGTCCTCGACATCAAGTTTTCTGCCGCCTCGAGTGGTGCGCAAATCACGTACTCCGCACTCGTGCAGTACAAAGCGGTGGAGGAGTGGAAATAGGACTTAGGGTGTAGAGAGTTGGGCTTAGGAAAAGTCAAGGCGACCCCCACGCGTGCCGAGCCCATCAGCGATTTCGTGATCGCCTTACCGTCTTTTGCGCCCCCCGCTAGCGGGGAACACAGTGCAAAGGTCGCCGTATCAAGAGGCGGTCAGGAATATCTGGGGGTCGCTTTTTACGCAATCTGCAAAGCCTGCTCGATACGCCGAAGCGCCAACTCCACGTCGCCGTCGGCCAGGTCGCGGTGGGTGACGAAACGGACCCTGCTGCCCAGCGGGTTCGCCAGCACGCCCAAATCCGCCAGGCGACGGGCGAAGTGAACCGCGCTCGGCCCGCCGACGTAGACCATGTTGGTCTGCACCGCTTGCAGGTCCACCTCGAGCCGCAGCTTCAGCATCCCCTCGGCTAAAGCACGGGCCATCTGATGGTCTCTCGCCAGCCCTTTCGGCCCCTCGGTGAGCGCGATGATCCCCGCCGCCGCCAAAACTCCGGCCTGCCGCATCCCGCCGCCCAGCATCTTGCGGTAGCGATGGGCTTCGGCCCGAAATGCCTTCGGCATCAGCAATATCGAGCCCACCGGTGCTCCCAAACCTTTAGAAAGGCAGATCGAGACGGTGTGAAATCCCCTTGCGACCTCGGCAGGTGCGACGCCCAGCGCGGTCGCCGCGTTGAACAGCCGTGCGCCGTCGAGGTGAATAGGTAAGCCCGCCTCCTGAGCGACGTTTTGGATGGCGCGTTGGGCCTCCAAGCTCACCACCGTTCCGCCCGCGCTGTTGTGGGTGTTCTCGAGTTCGATTAATCCCGTCGGGGCCTGATGAATCGAGGTGTGAACTGCCGCCCGTACCGCTTCCGGGTCGGGTGTGCCATAGGGTGCCTTCACCAGCCGGATCACGCCTCCCGAGAGCACCGAGAGCGAGCCGGGCTCATACTCGTAAATATGCGCTCCCTCCGGCGCAATCACCTCCTGCCCGCGCTTCAGATGCACCATCAGCGCGACCTGGTTAGTCATCGTGCCCGAGGGCATGTAGAGCCCGGTCTCAAAGCCCAGCATCTCGGCGGCGAGGGCCTCGAGGCGATTAACCGTGGGGTCTTCGCCGTATACATCGTCGCCCACCTCGGCCTCGGCCATCGCCTGGCGCATGGCGGGGGTGGGTTTGGTCACGGTGTCGGAGCGGAAATCGAGGATGCGCATAGCAGCTAGTCTAAATCCAAAGTGGCCTCGGCGCACGTCACAGGCGATATACTCAGCTTGTGAGCTATCCGTCAATTGTTGGCCTCGAGAAGCCCCTTTCCCGCCTCGTGATGGGCGTGGATAACCAGACCACTTTAGAGCAAGCCGCCCGTATGTTCGACGACTATTTAGGGCGCGGCGGCAACGTCTTCGACACCGCCTACACCTATGGCAAAGGCGTGTGCGAGACGGTGTTTGGCGAGTGGCTCGAGTCACGTGGCATACGCGATAAAGTCGTCGTCATCGGCAAAGGGGCGCACACGCCTTACTGCAACCCCGAAGCCCTGAGTGCGCAACTGCTCGAGAGCTTAGAGCGCCTGCGCGTCTCCCACGTGGATATCTACTTCATGCACCGCGACAACCCGGAGATTCCCGTAGATGAGTTCGTGGAGGTGCTGAACGAGCATCACCGCGCCGGGCGTATTCGCGTGTTTGGCGGCTCGAACTGGAGTCTGGAACGAATAAAAGCTGCTAACGCGTATGTCGCATCCAAGGGGCTGCAAGGCTTCGGCGCGGTGAGCAACAACCTGAGCCTGGCCCGGATGGTCGAGCCGCCCTGGGAGGGCTGCCTCTCGAGCAAGGACATTGCGTTTAGAAGCTGGCTTACACAGACCCAAACCCCGCTTTTCCCCTGGTCCAGCCAGGCTCGAGGCTTCTTCACGCGTGCCGCCCCCGACGATACCACCGACCCCGAACTGGTGCGCTCCTGGTACAGCGAGGACAACTTCGAGCGGCTGAACCGGGCGCGGAAGCTGGCGGCGGAGAAAGGGGTCGAGCCCATCCATATCGCCCTCGCTTACGTGCTGAACCAGCCGTTCCCGACCTTCCCGCTGATTGGCCCGCGCTCGACGGAGGAAACCGCGAGTTCCTTCCGTGCTTTGGAGGTCTCGCTCACGCCGGGCGAGGTGAAGTGGCTGAACCTGGAGTGAAGTTGAGGGTTTTTACCTTGCGGGAACGATGTTGTTGGGGGTGTTCCCGCTGACGCCCCCGCCGGTTTAACTGAAAACCCCGTTGTTGTACTTACGTACTCCGCCCCCGTCTGCCGCCGAGTTCCCGGTGACGGTTCCGCCGCTCATCTTCATGGAGGAGAGGGCAGCGGAGCCCTCGAGGTCTTCCGGCAGTGCCGCGCCCGGCTGCGGGTCGAGCCCTCCTCGGAGATGTTGCGGTTGGTTCAGCTCGTCCAGGGGCATAGCGGAACCCTGATGAGGATGGCTGGTGGGACACGCTTTTCTTCGATGACACTCAGTTTGTGGACGACCAAACCGCCGAGGCGGGCATGTACCTTCACCGTTACTCTCAGCCCTTCCCCCGAGGCCGTACAAAGCTGGCTCGTTCAGCGCGGGCTCTCCGGTTTGACCGACGAGGTGATGTGTCTGACCGGCGGGAATCCGCTGTTGATTCACGAAACGCTGCAAACGGTAAGTGAGCACCTCGAGGGCAAACTGCTGCTCCGCAGCGAGCGGGCCAAACAACTGCTCGCAGGACGCCTAGCCCGCCTCAGCCTCGCCGCTCTCGGCATGGCCTAGGTCGCGGCCTTATCCAGCACCGATTTCAGTTTCAACCTGGGCGAGTGGGTGTTGGGCCTGGAGGAAAGCATGGCCGGGCGGGTGGCCGGAGAATTGCAAAAAGCGGGCATCTTCCAGGGCAGGGCCTTCAGCCACGACCTGCTGCTTGAGGCACCCTCGAGGGGATCGCGCCCGAGCGCCGGGCCGAGCTCTCTGGCCGCATCGCGGGCTACCTCGAGGAGACCCAGCCTTACATGGCCCCGGCTCGTCTGGTACGGTATTACCTGAGCGGTGGACAGCGCGAACAAGCGGCGGAGCGCCTACTCCAAGCGGGTCAACTGGCCCTAGATTCCTTCGCTCAGGACGAGGCCGCTGCCTGGCTCGAGCAGGCCGCCGGGGTGCTGGGCGAGTTGGGGAGAATCGCCGAGGCGCTCGAGGCCACCCGAAAAGCTCGTAATTTGCGCGAAAGCCCGTCACCTAGCTTATAGCCAGCCTTTTTCCCGTGCGATTCTCGCGGCCTCGACCCGGTTTGATGCGCCCAGCTTGCTGATGGCCTCGGATAGATAGTTTCGCACCGTGCCCTCGGAAAGCCCGAGCTCGGCGGCGATTTCGGCGCTGCTCCCCCCGTCGCCCGCGAGCTTGAGCACTTTACGCTCGCGCTCGGTGAGCGGGTCGGGCTCGCCCCAGGCTTCGGCGGCCAGGGCCGGGTCAATCGCCCGTCCACCCGCGTACACCCGCCGCACCGCATCGGCCAGCTCCGAGGAGGGCGCGTCTTTGAGCAGATAGCCGCTGGCCCCGGCCTCCAGCGCCCGCCGCAGGTATCCGCTCCGGGCGAACGTCGTCACGATGATGACCTTGACTCCCAAGCCCAACTTCTTAATCTCGGCGGCCAGCTCGAGGCCTGTCAGGGACGGCATTTCTATATCGGTCAAAACGATGTCGGGGACGTGAGCCTGGGTTAGCTCGAGCGCGGTTTTGCCATCCCTGGCCTGTGCCACAACTTCGATGTCGCCCTCGAGTTCTAAAAGTGCCGCCAGAGCTCCCAGCACCATGCCCTGGTCTTCAGCGATGAGGACGCGAATCATAGCCAAACGCTAAACGCCAAACGCCGAGCGCTCGACTTCTCCCCCTGCCGGAGAGACTTCGCGGATGAGAGATGTCGGCATAAAAATCGTCAGGCAGCAACCATTTTGACTCCTAAGCGTCAGCGTCCCGCCGAGAGCTTCGACCCGCGCCCGCATCCCCGCCAGGCCGGAGCCCTCGCGCAGCTCGCCACCCTTGCCGTTGTCTTCAATCTCGAGCCGGGTCCCCGACTCCGCTTTCACCAGCCGCACAGTGCAGCGCGTGGCCCCTGAGTGGCGAATTACGTTGGTCACGGCCTCGCGCAAGGCCAGGGCCAGCACCGATTCCTGGGTGGGGGAGAGCGAAACCGGCTCGGCGTAGTAGTCGAGGGCGATACGGGCGGCCTCGAGCGCCAGCTTCGCACCCGCCAGTTCGCCCTGCAAGCCCCTAGACTTGTAGCCCTGCACGGCCTCCCGCACCTGGCTGGTGGCCTCACGGGAAATCCGCTCTACGTCGTGCATTTCCTGTGCCGCCCGCTTCGGGTCGCGCTCAGCGAGTTTGGCGGCGAGTTCGGATTTTAGGGTGATCACCGAAAGGGTGTGGCCCAAGAGGTCGTGCAGGTCTCGGGCGATGCGTTCGCGCTCGGCGATGGCCGAGAGCCGCACGTTTTCTTCCTGAGCTTGCTCGAGACGCCGGGAGTAGCGCCGTCGCTCGGCCCCTTGGATGCTGGAAAGCCCAGCCAGCACGCAGAAAAACACCCAGAGTAAGCCGGTAATGGCCCGCCCGGACCAATCGGGGCCACTGAAGTAAGCAGCCACCGCGCAAACCAGCGCGAAAACCACCACCATCCGCCGGGCGTTGCGGGGCGGCTCTAAGTTGCCGATGCAGGCCGCCGAATAGATGATGAAGGTACCAGCCATCCAAGGGTTGAAAGGCAGCAGCCCCAGCCCCAAAGCGGTCATGACCAGCGTGTAGACCACCAAAAGGCGGCCCGTAGCGCAGTAGGCCTGCAGGTAAAGCGGTGCAAAAATCGCGGCTCCGGCCAAGCTCAAGCCCGCTTGCAGCCAGGTGGTTTTGGAGTCGAGCAGCGGGAAAAAGGCTAGGAGCAGGTAGCCCAGCGAAAGATAGCGCCAGAAGCCTTGGTCGTGCGCTTCCAAGCCCGAGCCGCCTGTCCTAACCCGGTTCATAAACCTAGTCTAGCTCCGAACTACGAGCCGGATGTGCCCTCGAGCGCGGCCCGGCTTTTGTGCAGCAGCCCGAAGTTGTAGCAGGCAAAATAGCCCATGAACAGGAAGAATAGGGCCAGGGTGAGGGGGCTGGAACCGAATCCCCATCCAGCCGCGGCATTTGATGATTGCATACCGCTCGGCATGGTCAAAAAGCGATACCCCATGCGAATCACGAATAGCCCGAACACCGCCAGACCGATGTAAGGGTTGGGGATGTAGTAGTGCTGCCCATTGCGGGTCTCGAACCGGGTGTGCAGCAGGCCGTACCAGGCCAAGGCCCCGCCCGCCGCCAGTCCCAACAGGTCGAACAGCCAACCCAAGCCTACGGTGAAGGTAGTTGCACCGATGAGCACCACCAAAACCGCGTACATCACGATGCTAAACACGAGCTTGTTGGGCCGGAAAAGCTGCGGCCCCACGCTCCTTTGATAGCGACGAATCAAAAAGAAGGCCACGAGAGCTGCGATGCAGAAGATTGAATAGTCCATAGTGGTTCTCCAAAACCAAGGATGCCTCGAGCCTGCGCTTTGCCCCAGTGTCTAAAGTCAGAGCCCGAGGGTGACAGGTGTCATAGAGTCAAAGGCGATCCCCTTGATAGGGGCTTTCACCGCATCATGAATTGCCCGTCCCCGTGCAGGCCATGACGAAAAGGGGGCTTTTGTGCCGTCGGCAACCTGATTTGCGAGGCTGTGCCAAAGCCCCCTTTGGGAGTTTAGTTTGCGGAAGAATGCTCGTCCCTTGCTGCACTGCGAACCCAAGGGGGGTTGGGGGATTTGTCTTTGACTTTCAGCTAAACCGCTGCCCCTGATCGCGGCGGTAGCCCCACACTGCCAATATCCCGAACAGTACGGCATAAACCGCCAGTCCAATGAAGGCTTTTGGCTCCCAAGCTCCGCCGGTGACGGCAGGCCAGACCAGCTCGCCCCACATGCGGGTCGGGGTGAAGGGCGAAATCGTCTGCACCACGCCGGGCAGTTGGTCGGGCGGAACCCACAGCCCGCCCAGAAACGAGAGCGGCAAATAGAACAGTTGGGCCAGCGTCCCGGCTCCTTTGGGCGAGGCGAAATAGCCGATGCTGAAGCCCAAAAGGCTGATGGGCAAAGCGCCCGCTAGGAGCGCGACGATGAGGCGGCCCCAGGCCAGGGGCTCGAGCTGTGCCGGTGTCGTAAAGTGCGCGGCGATCGCCATAATCAGCACGGCGAACGCCGCGAAGGTGAAACCGTTCATTATCCTCGAGGCGATCCGCGTGAGCGGCGAACCCGGCAGGGTGCGCTCGTAGACCGACCAGCTCGAGGCCCGGTCGTTGGCAATCCCCACCGCGAAGCCGAAAAACAGCGAGCCCATCACCGCGAAGATCATAAAGGAGCCCATGATAAAGTTGGCGGTGACGGTGTCCTTGGCGTTGGGCGGGCCGAAGAAGAGGAAAAATACTGCGGGAAACACGATGGCCCCGACGAAATAACCGGGGCTGCGTGAGAGGCTGAGGAGTTGGGCTTTGTACTGGGCGCGCACTAAGTTCATAGGTTTCCTCCAAAGACGTTCACCGTTGACCGTTTACGGTTGACCGCAAAAGCGTTGTGTCATGTCACAAGTCGCTGGTCTCAGGCCAAAAACAAAGATTTTGACATGCGACCTACGACCTGTGACCTGCGACATCTCTCGCGGTGAACGGTTGACGGTCAACGGTCAACCGCTATCGCGCTCGGTGAGCGCGAAGAAGGCTTGCTCCAAGCTCACCGGTTGCACCTCGAGCTCACTAAAGGGCAGGTTCCGGGCCACCAGTTGTCGCACTACGGTGTCGGAATCCGTCGTGTAAAGCGTGATTATCCCGTTCTCTTGCTCAGACCGGCTAATGCTCGGCAGCTCGGGAACCTCACTCCCGCTGAAGCACACCCGTTTGAGCCCGACCCTGGCCTTAATTTCGGCCACCGTGCCCTCAGCCACGAGTCGGCCCTTATCAATCACGGCGACGCGGCTCGCCAACGCTTCGGCTTCCTCGAGGTAGTGCGTGGTCAGCAGCACCGTTCCGCCCTTTGCCTGATAGCGTTTTACCCCGTCCCACAGCGCCCTTCTCGCCTTGACATCGAGCCCGGTAGTGGGCTCGTCGAGAATCACCAGTTTGGGGTTGCCGGAGAAGGCCAGCGCGACCGCCAGGCGGCGCTTCTGCCCGCCAGAAAGCCCGCCGCACTGCCGGTTTTCCAGGCCCGCCAGGTCGAAAGCCTCGAGCAGTTCCCCCCTCGGCATGGGGTTGGGATAATACGCGCCCACCAACTCCAGCACCTCGCGCACCCGTAGTTCGCCCGGTAGCCCGGTTTCCTGCGGGGTCACGCCAAGATTTACCCTGGCCGCAGCTTCTTGCGGGTCCTGGCCGAACAGCCGAACCCTGCCGCCGTCGGGTTTTCTCAGGCCCGAGAGCAGGCTGATGGCGGTGCTTTTACCCGCGCCGTTGGGGCCGAGCAGCGCGAGCAACTCGCCGGGGTGAATCTCGAGGCTCACCGAGTCGAGCGCCAAGGTCTTGCCAAAGCGCTTGGAGACAGCCTCGAGGCCGGCAACGGCGGTCTCGCCCGAGACAATAAACGGTGAACTCGATAGGGTTCGCGTCATAAGCGTCCTCCTTGGGGCCAGTATGCGGCCAGGAGGATAGCTAACCCAGTGCCGAAAGTCAGGCTGGGCGGGTGACAAGTGTCATGGGCGTTCAAAGCCTAGGGCTGAACGAGCTGCGAAACCCCTAAGATAGAGGGTTGAAGATTGTGGGCATACTCTTCGAGAAGCCGCTGCAACAGCCGAACCGGTGAGCCCTCCCGCAGCATGGAGAGGAAAGTGGAGACCGCGGGGATTTTGAGGCTGGTGGGCAGGACCGCAACGGCGGCAGTGCGGGTCATGGGGGCGGGCAGGGAGGCTGCGTACACCGTCTGCGGCAGGGGCTCAACCGCCAGCCGAAAGGCCAGGCCGATGCCTAAGCCCTGAGCGGTCATGCTCACCACGGTTTGCTCGTTTTTCGCGGCGTAGCTGGCCTCGAGCGGGACCGGGGCGTGGGCGAAGAAGGCGTCTATCGTCTCCAAGCACACCGCGCCCTCCTTGATGATGATTGGGTGGGTCGCTAGGTCCTCCCAGCTCACACTGGGCTTCGGAGGCTCGGCGGTTTTAGGCAGTAGCGCTACGCCCAAATCGGTCCACAGGTCATGCAGGATCAGAGTATCCTGCCCCTCCTTCCGCCTGCGGATGAACGCTACGTCCACCTGCCCGGCGTGTAGCATCTCCTCCAGCCGGAGGAAGGAGTCCTCGACGATCCGCACCGCCAAGTCGGGGTGCTGACGCTGCAACTCCAGCGTCAGTGGGACCACCACCTGCCGGGCCACGCTGGAAAAAGTCCCGATGCGCAAAACCCCGCGCAAGGCCTGGTGCTCGCGCTCCAGGCTCACCTCCTGGCGCATTGCCTCGCGCAGGTGCAGTATGGTTCGGGCGTGGGCCACCACCCGCTCCCCCAGCGCGGTGGGCTGTGCGCCAAACCGCCCTCGTTTGAGGAGTCGTCCCCCTAAATCGGCCTCGAGGGCTTCCACCGCCCGGCCTACCCCGGCCTGGGAGAGCCCCAGTTCGAGCGCAGCCTCGGAGAAGCTGCGCTTCTCGACGACCGTGACGAACACTTCTAGCTGTTCTAAACGCATTCTGCACCTCCACTGAGCCAAAGTGAGCGCTGGGAAGGAAGTGGGTCTTTGCCTCTAGCCTCTGAGCCTACGCTTGAAAGTCTGGCTCGAGGCGTGTTACGGCAGCGTTATAGAGGATTTACCGACGGGTAGACTGCATGCAGTTTTCGCATGTATCACCGCCTACAATGCCTTTTTGCTTTTGATTCTGGCAGACCGGCGGCCTAGGCTGAGTCTCGTCCTTACCCTAGGGAGGGTAACGACGAAAGGAGATACCGTGTCCTTGACCCTTCAGCCGGTTAGTTTACAACAGTTGCGCCTTGCCATCGAGAGCAGCGACGCCGCCACCCTCATCGGGTTTTACGCCGACGGGGCGGAAATCCAGATCGTGGATAAGGACCATCCTCCGAGCAAGCCGCGGATCCTCGGGGGGAGAGAGGAAATTGCCGCTTATTACGAGGACGTCTGCGGGCGGGCGATGAGCCACGAGATCATCCAGGGGCTCTCGAGCGAAAACCGCCTGGCCTTCACCGAGGCCTGCCGATATCCTGACGGCAGCCGGGTACTCTGCACGGCGATGCTCGAGCTGGACGGGGGTCGGATCGTCCGCCAGACCAACCTGCAAGCCTGGGATGAGTAGCCATGCTGGTGGTTCGAGACATCTTCCAGCTACGCTTCGGCAAGGCCAAGGAGGCGCTGCCCCTGGCGAAGGAGGGGGCGGGGCTCGAGCGCGAATCAGGCTACGCGGTGGGGCGGATTCTCAGTGATGTGACGGGGGAGTATTACACCCTGGTGATGGAGTCGCAGTTCGCTAGCCTGGCCGATTTTGACCAGGCCAGGGCGAATCTTGCCAGCAGCCCGGCTTGGGGCGATTGGTACGCCCGGTTCAGCCCACTGGTGGTCTCGGGCCGACGCGAGATTTTTCGGGTGGTGGATTAGGAGGAAGGTATGCGCAGCAGCCAGCAAGTCTACAAAGAGATCGAGGCGATGTTTGGTTTGGTCCCCAGCATGTTTAAAGTCGTCCCGGAAAGCTCGCTGGACCTCGAGTGGCAGCTTTTCAAGCGCGTCCAGTTCGACGAAGGCCCCATCCCCAACAAATACCGCGAGCTGATCGGGGTGGCGATTGCCGCTGCAACAAAGTGCAAGTACTGTTCGCTCTACCACACCGAACTCGCCAAACTCAACGGGGCGACCGAAGCCGAGATCGAGGATGCCGTGCATTACGCCAAATCGAGCGCGGGGTGGAGTACCTACATCAACGGCTTGCAACTCGACTACGAAGCGTTCCGGGACGAGGTGCTGCGGGCTTGCGAGCATGTCCGGGGCGCGCAGGTCGGCTAGAAGCCCACAGAGCGGGAGGGGCTCGAGGCCCGCGCACAGAGGCGAGGCTACACTAAGACGGCGCCTCGCCCCGCTCGCCGAACCTCGAGCCCCTGAGGTTCAGCACAATCGCCGACAGCAACACCGCTCCCACGCCCGCCCAGTATGGGGCGGAAGGCCCCACCCCGGCATATAAACGGGTTGCTAGGGGTGGCGCGACCACGCTGGTCAGGGATTGGAGGGCTTGGTTGCCACTTACCTCAATGAGGAGTGTATTACCTTTATGCTGGCGTGGAATATGCAGTACAAAATCAGGATTCTCTCTGTCTTTTTTGGCAAAATCCCGATGCCCACGCTTGTCTATAGCGCCATTTAGCCTGAGTTCGCTACCATCGTTTGCAAGTATACGAAGCTGGTGATAAAACTCCTAACAGAAAACACGCTCTCGTACGATACCTGTAGGTTCATAAGGGGTTTTGAGATTGAAATAATCATCCCCTACGTTTTTGAGTGCCGTTTTGATTGAGTTTAAGCACTCGTCTACATCAGAGATGTGTAGCTCCAGTGGTACATTTACAAGTTTTTCTGGTCCACGTAGCACCAGGTCCAGTCCTCGCCGGGCTCGAGGCTCTTTATCAGCGGATGCCCTTCAGCGCCAAAATGCGCGGTGGCGTGCTTGTTTTTCGAGTCGTCGCAACAGCCCACATAGCCGCAGGTCAGGCAGACCCGCAGGTGTACCCAGGTGTCGCCCAGCCGCACGCAGTCCTCGCAGACGTTGGTGGTTACGGTGACGGGGTGAGCCCAGTCGGTGTGGGTACAATTCCCCCGCTTGATTTCCTCGTCGGTGAGGGCGAAGGTGCGAGCGGCGACTTTGGGGTTGCTCGAGCGCTGAACCTGCCGCGCCTGTACCCCTTGGCGCAGCGCCACGTTCAGGTACACCTCCACCGCGTCCAGCCGGTCAAAAGGCCTCAGCACCTGCCGCAACAGCTCCCTGGTGCCCTGCTCCTCCTCGGTGACGATCTGTGCCCCTGCTTTTTCCAACTCCTCGCGCTCGGCTTCGGACTCAGTTCGGGCCACAATCGGCAACTCCGGCTGGTTGGCCCGCACTACCGAGGCGACGCGGTGAATCATGCTGGGAGCGTCGTCGGCGACCACAAACAGCTTGGCCCGGTCCACCCTGGCCAGCTCGAGGATGTGCGTATTTGCGTAATCCCCGCGCAGCACCGCGTAGCCCTGGCCCTCGGCCTCGTTGGCCCCATCGGGGGAGAGGGTCAGGATCAGAAAGGGGATTTCGGCCTGCTCGAGGGCAAAGGCCAGCTTTCTGGCGTAGTTGCCGTAGCCTGCCAGAATCACGTGGTCGCTGAGGTGGTTGAAAGCCCCCTCCTCGATCTGCGGTGACTGCGGGGCGATGTTTTGGGCGCCCGATTTATCGCGCAGCCGCGCCCCCAGGCTGCCCAAAAACGGCGTGGCCGCCATCAGCAGCACGGTGAGCGCGACGAAAGCTTGCGAACCTTCGTTGGGAAGGCCAAAAGCGTTCAGCCCCGCGCCCCGCCCGGCGCGCTCCAAGACGAAGGAAAACTCCCCGACCTGGGCGAGCAGGAGGCCCACCTCGAGGCTGACCCCCCGCGGATAACCCAGGACTCGGGCGCTCAAGCTCGTCACCAGCACCTTGACCAAGAGCACCCCCAGAATCAGCGCCAACACCAGTGGCAGGCTCAAGGCCATAAAGCGCAGGTCGAAGAGCAGCCCCACCGAGATAAAAAATGCCGCGCTGAAGAGGATTTGTAACGGCAAGATTTCCGAAAGGGCTTGCTGCCCGAAGCGGCTCTCGCTCACCAACAGCCCGGCCAGAAAGGCCCCCAGCGCGAGGCTGAGCCCGGCTAGGCTGGTCAGGTAGGCGGTGCCAAAGCAGACCGCGATCACCACGAGTAAGAACACCTCGCGGGAACAGGTGCGGGCCACGGCCTCGAGGAACTTAGGCATCACCCGTCTGGCTAAAGTCAGGATCAGCAGGATGATTGCCGCAGCCTTGGCGAAGGCCCAGAGAATTTCCCCGCCGGAGCCCCCGCCCTTGCCCAGCATCGGCACCACCAGCACCATCGCCACCACCGCCAGGTCCTGAAAGATCAGGATGCCCAGACTGGCTTGCCCCGCCGAGGAATTGGTCTGGCCCCGGTCGGAGAGCAGCTTCATCACGATGGCGGTGGAAGAGAGCGCGATCAGACAACCCGTGAACACCCCGTCGTGCCAGTCGCGGCCAAGCAGGAGCATCAGCCCCGTCACCGCCGCTACGGTGAGACCTACCTGGAGCCCGCCGCCCAGGAAAATCAGCCGGGCGATGCGGGCCAGCCGGTCCAGGCTGAACTCGATGCCGATGGTGAAAAGGAGCAGCACCACCCCGATCTCAGCAGCAGCGTTGATGATCTCGGGGTCGCGCACCAGCCCCAGCGCGTTTGGCCCGATCAGCACGCCTGCCAGCAGAAAGCTGACGATGGGCACCAGACCAATGCGGAAAGATAGGAAGGCGATGAGCGCGCTACTGACCAGGAGCAGCGCGACCTCGGCGAAAAACGCCGGGCTGCCACCCTCCGCCGCCAAGGCCACCGAGCCGGTCAGAAGAAAAAGCATCGGCCAGGGGCGCATGGCGCAATCCTACGCCGCTCATGGTTTCGTCACCAAGAGCGAGGTCACGAAGCACATGTAGAAAGCCTTGTAGGAGCGCAAAGCTTTGCGCCCGGCGCGGGGCTATCGTCAATACCATTTACAAGTCCGTTGTCATTCAGAGTCGCGCCCTTTGCGACGAAGAATCTGATGCGCTACTAGGCTCGCTACGTATCGGGCTTTTCAGCGCATCAGATTCTTCACTACGCTATCGCTCCGTTCACAATGACAAGGGGTTCGATTTTGTGGCCTTCGACCTTATATCAAACAACCCCGTTGCCGGGGGGATTGTAAAGTTAGTTCAGGAGCAATGGGATGAACGGGCGTTCGTACTGGCAACTCGACCCAGACCTGAAAAACATTCTCCCCAGGGCCTGGAAAGCCTGGGAGCTGTACCGCGAGGATTTAGCCGCCTTTAGCGGCTTCGCCAAGGAGGCCCATAGCTTTGAGCCGGGTCTCGAGGTCATCGCCGAAGATGCCCAGGGCAACGCCACCGACCGCTCTCAGATGGCCCCGGAGCTGGGGGCCTACCTCAAGGGGCTATCCCCCTTGCTGCGGGCGCCCTTCGAGGGCCGGGGCTGGCCCTATTTCTTCACCGCCACGTATCTGCTGGCAAACCCCGGCTGGAACTACCTGCTGGGCAGCACCGCTGGGACGGTGTTCCTCCTGAGCAAGTACGCCCCCGAGCTGAGCAGCCTCAGGGCGCTGCTCCAGGGCGGCGGAGCCTGGACCGTCCAATGGCTCACCCTGCCCGGTCAGGCCCAGGCCCACCCACAGGACCAAATCTGGCGCTTGACCGGCAAATATGACTATGCCCCCGGCATCGGCCTCGCCGATTACGTGCTGCTGAGCGGCGGGTATGGGGGGGAAGACCGGCCCCTGTTTGTGCTGCCCCGCCGCAACCACCGCGGACGGCTCAACTACCGCACCGAGCCCCGGCCCCCCTCGCCGCAAATGCCCTGGGGAGCCGCCTATCTCGAGGAGGCCGAGGCCTATCTGCTGGGTAAGCCCGAGGAGGGCGGCCATTATCTTGCGGAAATTCTCGCCGTGGATAATCTCACCCAAGCCCTGAGCTGGGCTGGGCTGGGGCGACACCTTCAGTTGGGGGCCGTCTTGCTGCTCGAGGTGGGAACCGGTGGAACCCCGGCCCTGCGCTACGCCCTGACCGACTGGGCGGTGCGGCTGGCCGGAAGTTTGGCGCTGAGCTTGCGGGCGATGGCGACTTGGGATAAAACCCGGCAGGAGTACCCGCCCTACGAAAATGCCTTCCTGGCCCAATTCCTGGCAAAGCTCGCCAAGCTGAGGGCGGCCCAGCATGCCGCCGCCTTGGCCCAGGGGGTGCAGGAGGCGCTCGGCGGGGTGGGGGTGGTTCAGAATCCCAAGCTGGCCGCCTTAATCACCCAAGCCCAGAACTTGCCGCTGTGGCAGGGGGCTGTCCACGCGGAGGCTGCGTCAGGGGTAGAACTGCTGCTGGGGCGGCGGGTAGCTGCGCCCTTCCAGGCGGATTTCGTAGCCCGGTTGCAAGCTGCGCGGCAGAACGAGGCCAGCATCACCGCCGAGATTCTCTCTCAGACCCTGGATCACTTGCTCAAGATGAGCCCCAAAGAAGCTTTGTGGCACGGCCCGGACACCCTGTGCCGCCTGGCCGATGCCGCTGCCGTCGCGCTGCTCTATGACCTGGCCGCGACCGGGGGGGACCGCTACGCCAAGCTCGCCGAGCTGTACGCCCGGCACTTTGTGCGGGGCGAGCCGTATCCTTCCTGGGCGATGAACGAGCCCGGCCTGTGGGGTGTGAGCCCACGGGCTTCCTCGAGCTAAGAAGAGCAGCAAGCAATGAGCGATGAGCAATCAGCTAAACCGCCCAGTCCCCTCTCCCCTGGCGGGAGACCTCAGGGTGAGGGGGATGCGGCGATTAAGCATGTCATCTGCTGCGAGGGACGGGCTTTGCTGGCTCGAGCATTGGACAACAGACCCGCGCCGGGCGCCGATGGCCCTTGGCTTGCGCCCCTATAAACACCTTTGTTTCGGTCGAGGAAGCTCTCAAATCATGAAAGAGCTAAAGGATTGAGGCTTTGGCATCCCGTGTGGGCAGGGGCAAAATCGCACCTTTAGAATCCCCGCCCCAGACGTGATCTCCCTCCAGCCTTCATTCCTCCTCACACAACCCATCCTGTCTCGCGGATGATTTCTAAGGCAGGAGGAACGTATGAACGAAAAGGTCTTAGCCAACCTCTGGGACCTCATCAACAAACTAGCACTCGTCGCGATTCCGGTGGTGCTGGGTTGGTTCTTGAACTCTGGCTCGCAGCGCATCGCCGACTCGCTGCAAAACCGCCAGTTCATCCAGAGCATGATTGACCAGCTCTCCGACCTGCGCAGCCGTACCCGTCAGGACATCGCCCTGATCCTGCTCAACGAGGAACTCGGGCGTGAGCAGCCGCGCATGGTGGCGCGGATTGCCGAGGTGGTCTATGACGACAACCTCGAGCGGGTTCGCAAGAGCAAAACCGGCGACCCGGTTTCCGAGGCCCAAGGCTCCACCGCCTACGAAATCCTGGCCGAGCTCGACCCCCCGAGAGCCAAGCAGATCAGCCAGGACAGCCAGCAGCGGGTATTGGCCTCACTCTTGGACCAGGTGAATGACGGACAATAGGCCCATGAACAAGCTCCTGATACCCTTGCTTTTGCTCTCAGGCATCGCCCTGGCGCAGACTGCCTCCAAGGTCACCCGCCAGCCCCTCCCCACAGAAGGCGCAACCGCCGTCAAAACCTTCGATGACCGCGTGCTGCGCGCTCTGGCGGTGAGCGAAGGCAAGCGCTGCCAGGTTTCCGAGGTCTGGCAGTACGCCAAAGCCAGCGAAGACGAATACCGCAAGCTCGTAGACGGCTTCTCCGATGCCCTCAAGAAAGCGGGTTGGAAGGTTGAACCCAAAGGTCAACTGGCCCAGGGTGGCTCCACGGTGGAAGCTTATAAGCTCAGCGGGGCCAAGGGCGAGGCGGTGATGGCCTATTGGCTGCTGGCGAAGGGCTCGAGCCAGCTGTACTGG
Organism: Meiothermus sp.; assembly: GCA_040290005.1. Classification (GTDB taxonomy): domain Bacteria; phylum Deinococcota; class Deinococci; order Deinococcales; family Thermaceae; genus Meiothermus. The sequence continues at coordinate 15,625 of PSMF01000023.1, read as the reverse complement.
TGCAGGTTGGGATAAAGAGGGGCCGGGCGAAGACTCTACCGAGCTCCTGTAGACCTCTACATTGATGGGTTGTCATAAGGTTGTGAACGAGGCGAGTTTTCTCCTCCTGCGCTTGTTTCTCTGGCTGTTGCCAGGGATTCTGGCCTTTTTGAGCGCGCAGGCTTTTCTGAAGCGGCGGCGCCGGGTTGCCCTCGGCCTGCTCGTCGCTGCGCTCCTCCTCACCGCCCCGGTCAAACCTTGGGTTTTGGGGCTGCTCTCGCTGGCGCTTGGCCTGTTGGCTGCAGTCTCATCCTGGCGCAAGACCGCGGGGCGTTGGCTCGAGGAACTCCAACTGCAACGTGATAAACACCGCAAGCCCTGAAGCTACTTCAGGCTCTTGAGGTAAGCCTGAATCTCGCGGAGCTGGGCATCGGTGGGGGTTTTCCCGGCAAAACCCTTCTTGGCAAAGTGGGGCATCGCCGGGTTCATGGTCTCACCCGCATCGTTCACCCCCGTCAGCACGGCGCGTTTGAACAGCTCGAACTTCCAACCGGCGACCTCGCCCTTGAGGACTGGCCCGACCCCGTTGACCCCGCCGGCCCCCACCCCGTGACAGCCCTGGCAGTTGGCCGCGTAAAGCTTGGCCCCGGCCTGGTTTGCCGCCGGTGCAGCCCAGGCCCAGACCGCGATCAGCGCTGTGCAAATCGCCCAAAAGATGGTCTTCATAGACACCGCTTTCCGAGATGTGGCGTTGGTTCGCTCTGACCTTCTAATCCTACGCCCGCCCCTATACTCGGGGTCGGAGATAAACGCCCTGCAAAAGAGCCGCGGTCCACACCCTGAGCCCCGGTGGGGGCTATACTAGAGCGTTGTGGAGTTGCCACTAGCCCAGCCTCAAGCTGACCCTCGAGCCTCGCTGCTGGCGCTCGAGCCCGAAAACCTGCCCGGCGAGGGCTACCGCCGGGCGCAGATTGCGGCCTGGCTGTACACCAAAGGGGTGGCGGGCTGGGAGGCCATGACCGACCTGCCCAAAGCCCTACGCGGGGAGTTGGCGCAGCAGTACCGGGTTTCTGAGTTTTCCCACGTGCAGCCCTTCGAGAGCCAGGACGGTTCGGTCAAGTACCTCTATACCCTGGTGGACGGCAAACAAACCGAGGCCGTTTACATGCCCTACACGGGCCGCAGGACCATCTGCATCTCCTCGATGGTGGGCTGCCCGGCGGGCTGTACCTTCTGCGCGACCGGCAAGATGGGCTTCGGGCGCAACCTCACGGCGGCGGAAATCCTCGACCAAATCCTGTTCGCCGCCCAGCACCAGGGGCATTCCCCCCGCGAAATCCGAAACGTCGTGCTGATGGGGATGGGCGAGCCCTTGCTCAACCTGCAAAACGTCCTGGTCGCCATCCGCCGGATGCTGCACCCACACGGCCTCGGCATGAGCCCGCGCCGGGTCACGCTCTCGACGGTGGGCATTCCCAGGGGCATCTACCGCTTGGCCGAGGAGGACGTGGAGGTCCGGCTGGCGCTCTCGCTGCACGCTCCCGACGATGAAACCCGCCAGAAGATCATCCCCACCGCCCACCGCTACAGCATCGCCGAAATCATGGAGGCGGTGCGGCATTATTACGACAAAACCGGGCGGCGGGTGACGCTGGAATATACGATGCTCAAGGGCATCAACGACCACGAGTGGCAAGCCAAGTCGCTGGCCCAGCACCTCAAAGGGTTGTCCGCCCACATGAACCTAATTCCCTGGAACCCCTGGGACGGTGCGCCGCATCAGGGCACGTCCAGGGAAGGAATTATGAAGTTTGCGGCGATTTTAGAGCGCCAGGGCGTGCGGGTCTCGGTGCGGTGGAGCCGGGGGCGCGACGTGGGTGCGGCTTGTGGACAACTGGCGCTGAAGCAACCCGCGTAAAGTTGTGCCTTGTAGGGGCGGGTCTCAGACCCGCCCCTACACATACAATCAAACCTATGAGCACCGAGAGGCACAGGCAACTTTTCACCGGCACAGCTTCGTACTACTCGAGGTTCCGCCCCACCTATCCGCCCGAACTCTTCGACCTCATCGCCAAAACCTTCGGCCTGGACGGCAAAGGCAGACTTTTAGACCTCGGCTGCGGGCCGGGGAACGTCTTTTTTGGCCTCCATCAATACTTCGAGGAAGTAGTAGCCGTGGACATCAACGCCGAGATGCTCATTGAGGCCCGTCTGCGAGCGGAGAATCTAGGTGTCAAAAACCTCGGGCTGCTCGAGCAGCCCGCCGAGGAAATCGGACCTGACCTTGGCAGCTTTCGCCTCGTCACGATGGGCCGGAGCTTTCACTGGATGAACCGCGAGCTGGTGATAGGGAAAGTGTGGGAGCTGCTCGAGACCGGCGGCGGAATCGTCTTGCTCGGTGGTGATGACTCACCGCAAAAGCCCTGGTTGGATTTTATTGTTCGCGGCCTAGTGGAGCGCTGGCGGGTGCGGGAACGGTTGCTCGAGAACGATTACAAGGGGCGGTTCGAGGAGTTCATTGGGCAATCCGCGTTCTCCGATATGCAGCACGGAATTGTGGAGACCGAGGAGGAATGGGGCCTCGAGCAAATCATCGGCAAAACCTACTCGATGTCCGGTAGCAAACCCGAGCTTTTCGGAGAAAACCGCGAAGCCTTCGAGCGCGAGCTACGGCAGGCGCTGACGCTCCTGGAACCCTCCGGGCGCTTCGTGTACCGCAACGCCTTTGGCTATGTCCTGGCCTTCAAGTGCTAACCGGCCTCATCCTGGCCCTATACAATATTCGGCGGTATGAACCGAACCCCCCTCATCGTCGGAGCCATCGTGCTCGTGCTGCTGGTCGTCGGAGCCTTCTTGTTCGTGCGCCAGCGCGGGAGTTCCACGGCTGCCGCTCCCGCTGCCACTGGAACCCTCTGCGCCAACCCGCCCGCCCCCGCAACCGGCCTGACCAACGCGTCGGTGACGGCCCTGAAGCTCTCTGACACCAAAGAAGGCACCGGCCCCCAGGCCATCACCTCCAACACCGTGCGGATGCAGTACATTGGGCGCACCGTGGACGGCAAGGAGTTTGACAGCTCCTGCAAGGTGGGCCGCGAGCCCTTCGAGTTCCAACTCGGGGCAGGGCAGGTGATCCCTGGTTGGGACAGTGGAATCGTGGGGATGCGGGTGGGTGGAATCCGCCGCTTGATTATCCCCGCCAATCTAGCCTACGGTGAGCGCAGCCCCAGCCCGGATATTCCACCCAACTCGGCGCTGATTTTCGATGTGGAGCTGCTGCAAATCAAGTAAAGCAGAGGTCAGAAAGCCACAAAACTAAAGCCGATGCCATGTTGAGCGGAGTCGAAACATTCCCCACACGCGTCTGTTATTAAGCGCTCAGGTACACAAATACGTTCTTTTCTACCCTAGAAGTTGCGTTGAGAAGCGTGTGGCGGATTCTTCCCTTTCGACAAACCTCAGGGCTAAAGGCGCACTCAGAAGGACAGCGAGGGTGGTTTGGTGGCCCTCTGATGAAGGTGTAAAATAGCCCAAAGCGAATCCTGTCCTGCACAAGCCTTTACAAAAGGCGGATTTTGCGTCCTGCAAGGAGGTATGGGATGGCGGCTACAGTGAGGCAGTTGTTACAAGCCAAGGGCGGAGCGACCCACACGGTTTCGCCGGATATATCGGTGTTTGAGGCCCTCGAGCAGATGGCCGCCCACGACATCGGGGCGGTGCTCGTCACCGACAAGTCGGATTTAGTGGGCATCTTCTCTGAACGCGACTACGCCCGCAAAATCGTGCTGATGGGCCGGGTCTCCCGCGACACCTTGGTCAAAGAAGTCATGAGCAGCGACCTCGTGACCGTCGGACCCGCCGCCACCGTCGCCGACTGCATGGAGCTGATGACCCGCCACCGGGTGCGCCACCTGCCGGTGCTGGAAAACGGTGCCCTGATCGGCATCATCTCGATTGGCGACGTGGTAAAGGCCATCATGACCCAGCAGGAACTGATGATCAGCGAGCTCGAGTCGTATATCTCGGGCTCGAGGTGAGTTTTTAGCGATGAGCGGTGAGCAATGAGCGATGAGCTAAAGGCGTCGTACGTCTTACGCTTTACGCCAA
>PSMF01000023.1:0-11442 GCA_040290005.1 Meiothermus sp. | reverse complement strand
GCTCATCGCTTCCCCTATTGCTAACCCCGTCCACCTTCGGCATAACCCACATCCAGTACAATCAATTCCGAGTTATGGCCGAGATTCTTCCCATTCGCCTTTACGGCGACCCCATCCTCAAGAAAAAAGCCTTGCCGGTGCAGGATTTTAGCGGCATCCCGCAGCTTGCCGAGAACATGTTTGAAAGCATGTTTGAAGCCCGTGGTGTAGGTTTGGCAGCCCCGCAGATCGGTCTTTCCAGACGCATTTTTGTTGCGGCGGAATATCTCGATGCGGATGAGGACGAAGAGGAAGGCAAAGAGGCCCCGCTCAAGACCCGCATCAAGGAAACTTACGTGATGGTGAACCCGAAAATCACGTACCAGGGCGGCGGAAAAGAAGGGGGGCTCGAGGGCTGCCTTTCGGTTCCCGGAGTCTACGTGGACGACGTGCCGCGCGATTTGCAGGTAAAAGTTGAATACCAGGACGAAAAAGGGGAGAAGAAGGTGCTCGAGGCCGAGGGCTACTTGGCCCGCATTTTTCAGCACGAGATTGACCACCTGGACGGCATCATGTATTTCCAGCGCTTGCCTTTCAACCTGAAACAGAAGTTTTTGGAGGAAAACCGCGAGGACTTGGCCGATTTCCAGCGCCAGGCCAAGACATTTCTAAAAGAGCAGAGCGCAAAACGCTAGGCGCAAAACGCCCAAAATCAAACACGAACTTGTAGGGACGCAAGGCTTTGCGTCCGCCCCGGAGGCCCGAAATGTCCACTCGCCGTAAGCTCGCCTTTTTCGGTTCGCCCGCCTGGTCGGTTCCGGTGCTGCGAGCCCTGCACGAGCATCACGATGTTGTTCTCGTTGTCACCCAGCCGGATAAACCCGCCGGGCGCGGGTTGCAACTCACGGCTTGTCCGGTGGCGCAGTGGGCCGAGGCTCAGGGTTTACGCCTGGAGAAGCCTAAAAAACTCAAGGCCAATGTGGAATTTGTCGAGCTATTCAAGAACTTGAACTTGGATGCTGCCGTCACCGCCGCATATGGCAAGATTCTGCCGGGGATTTTGCTCGAGCTTCCCCGATTTGGCTTCCTCAACCTGCACCCCTCCGACCTGCCCAAATATCGCGGCCCGGCCCCAGTGCAATGGACGCTGATTAACGGCGACCAGGACACAGCAGTCAGCATCATGCAAACCGACGTGGGGATGGATACTGGCCCCGTGGTCTCGAAATGGCACACGCCCGTGGACCCCGATGAGACCGCGATTGAACTCTCAGACCGGCTGCGGGACAGGGGAATCGAGCTGCTGCTGGACGCGCTGAGCGGACTCGAGCACCTCCCCCTCACCGCTCAACCCGAAGCCGGTTCGCACGCGCCGCTGCTCGAGAAGGACGACGGAAAAATCGTCTGGGCGCGTACCGCCGCCGAGATTTACAACCGACATCGGGGTGTGCAACCTTGGCCGGGGTCGTGGTTCGAACATCAGGGAAAGCGCGTCAAGGTGCTGAAGATGTCGAAGGCCGGGGGTCAAGGGTCGAATGTCGCGTCAGGAACCGTTGTTGCAGTTGCCGATGGGCTCGAGGTTTCTACAGGTCAAGGAAATATTGTGCTGAAAGAGGTTCAGCCCGAGGGCAAAAGGCCAATGTCGGCGGCAGATTGGGCTCGAGGCGCACGCATCAATACGGGCGACAAACTTTGAGCTAGGCGTAAAGCTAGACTGGTACAGGAGATGAAGTGTGAATACGGTTTACCCGCCAAACCTGTTCGTGACCTTCTTGCCAATCCCGATTTCCTCGCTGTTCTCGATAGCGTTCGCTATTTTCGGCGTTTGGGTCGCCCTTAGGTTCTTGCGGCAGTTTCAAAGCATCGCCCAGTCCAACGAACGCATCGCAAAGGCTTTGGAAGAAGCGAACCGGAAATAGCTTTGCAGGCCATTTCTAGGGCACAATAAGACCTGATGGTGTCGGTGAAGCTGGCTGGGCGATACAGGCTCGAGACTCCCTTAGGCGAAGGGGGCATGGCCGAGGTCTGGCGGGCGCTCGACGAACGGATGGACCGCGCCGTAGCGGTCAAACTCCTGCACACCTACATCCACCCCACCGAGAAAAGCCGCTTCTTCCAGGAGGTCAAAGCCCTCTCCAAGCTCTCCCACCCCGGCGTGGTGCAGGTTTACGACATCGGCGAGGAGACGGGCCGCACCTACTTCGTGATGGAACTCGTGGACGGCGGCAGTTTGGAGCGCCTCGGTCCCTTCGAGGACGGGATGGAAGGGCTTCGCCTGATCGAAGCTGCCGTGAAGGTGCTGGACGCCTTAGAGCACCTCCACGTGCGGGGCGTAATTCACCGCGACCTCACCCCGCGCAACATCCTCGTCGCCGCCGACGGGCAGCCCAAGGTGATGGACTTCGGCCTGGCCTATTTGATGCAGGAGAGCCGCCACTTCACCCGCACCGGCTACACGCTGGGAACCCCTGAATATATGGCCCCCGAGCAGGCCAAAGGGATGCCCCTGACGACGCAAGCCGACCTTTATAGCTTCGGCGCGGTGCTGTACCGCACCTTTACCGGGAAGTCGCTGTTCGAGGGGGAAAACGACCAATCGGTGCTGTATCAGCACGTCTACGAGCCGCCCAAACCGGTGCGGAGCCTGAACCCTGCCGTCCCCGCCGAGGTTTCCGACCTGATCGCCTCCCTCCTCGCCAAAGTCCCTGCCGAGCGGCCCAGTGGCGCGGCCACGGCGAAGGCGGTGCTCGAGGAATCCTTGCGCGACTACCGTGAAACCCTGTCTGGCACGCCTCGAGCAGGTGCGAGCAGGACGGGGTATTACCCGAGCGGCCCGGCGCGACCGGAACGGCTCGAGCTTCGGGGAACCTTCGACTTAGGCGGCGAGGTGGCCTGGCCCGGCGAACTGGTGGCGCGGGACGGCAGCGTGTGGGTGGGAGCGGGGCCGGGCGTGGCGCGGCTCGACCTGCTCGACCCCGCCGGGGGTTCGGTGGTGCGGCAGCGCCTCGGGGATGAGGTTTCGGCCCCGCCCGTCGTCACCGCCGACCGGCTCTATGCCGCCGCCTGGGACGGGCGGCTCACCGCCGTATCGCGCTCCGGGCGGCCCATCCTGAGCTTCCCGACGAAAGCCGAAATCACCGCCGCACCGCTGGTGGGCGAAACCGTGTATCTAGCGGGTCGGGACGGCTTCCTATACGCCCTGGACCCGAGCGGAACCCTGAGATGGGGCTTCCAGGCCGGGGGCAACCTGGCGGCCTCGCCCACCCTCTACCGGGGCCTGCTCTACGCCGCGAGCGAGGAGGGCTGGCTGTATGCCCTCGAGCCCGAACGGGGCGGCCTGCGCTACAAGGTCGAGACCGGCCCGGTCCACACCGCGATACCGGCGCGGGGTGGGCTGCTCCTTATCCCCACCTGGGACGGCGAAATCCACGCCTTCGACCCCCTGAAGCGCGAGGTGCGGTGGAGCTACGACCTCGAGGGGGAGCTGTGGGGTGCGCCCGCCGTGGACGAGAAAAACGTATACGCGGCGAGCTGGGCCGGGCGGCTCTACGCGCTGGACGGGGCAACCGGGGACGAGGTGTGGGAACTCGAGGTCGGCAAGGTCACGGGGGCTTTGTCCCTGGCGCACGGGATGCTCTACCTGGGGACCGAGGAGGGGCGGGTGCTGGCTGTGGATACACACACCGGGCGGATGGCCTTCGAGGCGACGGGGCTGGGGCCGATACAGGCTCCGCCGCTGCCGTACCGGGGGGCATTGTACGTGGCGACGCTGGCGGGGAAGTTGTACCGGTTCGCTTAGAGGCACAAGTAACCATGCGTGTTGCGAGCGGTTCCATAAACTAGAGGAGGTGAAAAAGCTTGCGTTGAGCCTCATCTTTGTATCTGCTGTTCTTTCAGCTTGCGCTCCAACTACTAGCCAAGCTTCTGAACCATCCGCATCTGCTCAACCGGAACAAACCTTGTTGCCATTCAAGGCGGGACAAACGTGGGAGATGGTAGGTAAAGCGCTAAATTCAGACCATGAGGACAGGTTTACATTTACTCTTGTAGAGCCCAAACGTACTGGTGAAAGTTGGTCGTTCGGTGATCAGCGAAAAGCTGTAACAGTTGATGGAGTTCGGTATATCCTAGGCGGGCTTTTCTACGGTCCGCCCGAAAAAGAGGTGGTTGGTAGTGTTCTAGTTGCTAGGAACACAGGGCTACTTTGTTTAGTAGAAAATCTACCAGAAAAGGTAAGCGGCAAGCTTACAGGATATTATTTTGTAGGCTTGCTCGAGGATTTTCGAGGTTACGCGATGGCTAAGGATCGCTCCAAGTTTGGAAGCTGTACGCTGACTTTGAAATGAACTGGCTTTTGCGTACATCGTCCGCTTTACCGACGAACAATTATAGGTTATGTGGCCCACGGCGAAGGGCCAGCTCTAGTGTTTAGCTCTAGTGTTTATAGTGCTAAGGTAGCCATATGTCGGCTGACCGCATAGAGGTTCTACTCCGCGAAAGCGACGCGCTGAAAGCACAGCTACAAGCGCTGGGGCCGCTGCCCGAGCCGGTGCTGGGGCAAATCCGCGAGGATTTGGAGGTGCTCCACACCTACCACTCCAACGCCATCGAGGGCAACACCCTCACGCTGGGCGAGACCAAGGCGGTACTGCTCGAGGGGATTACTGTCGCGGGCAAGCGCTTGCAGGAGCATTTAGAGGCGGTGAACCACCGCGAGGCAATGCGGCTGATGATGCGGCTAGCACCGGTGAAGAAACCTCTGGAAGAGTCGGAAATCCTCGAGCTGCACTCACGGGCATCCAATCCGAGGATGCCGGGCGTTACCGCAGCATCCGCGTCGGAGTGGCAGGCTCAATGTGGATTTTCTCCAACCCGCTCAAGGTTCCCGAGATGATGGCCGAGTTTGTCCGCGAGGTGAACGCATTCACCTTGCATCCGGTAGTCAACGCTGCTGACCTGCACTACGGCTTGGTGGCGATTCATCCCTTCGCCGACGGCAACGGGCGCACCGCGCGGTTGTTGATGAATCTGTATCTGGTCCGCGAGGGATACGCCCCAGCGTATTTCCCGGTGGAGCGGCGCGGCCGGTATTACGACGCGCTCGAGGCCGCCAACAACGGCGACCTTCTACCGTTTCGCACGATGGTGGCGGAGGTGGTGGGCGATGGCTTGGGGCGCATCCTCGAGGTTGCACGTCCATCTTGAATCGGCTGAGCTAAACTGTAGACGCTGTGTCGCTCCGCCTCACCGACGAACAACACCTCATTGTGGCCCACAACGAAGGGCCAGCCCTGGTGTTCGCGGTGGCGGGGGCGGGCAAGACCACCGCCCTGGTCCACCGCATCGAGCGCCTCGTCCGCGAGCGGGTGTTTGACTCACGAAAAATCCTGGCGACCAGCTTCAGCCGCATGGCGACCGACGACTTCAAGCGGCTGCTGGCCCAGTTTCCCCATGCGGGGGGCGTTCAGATTTCCACGCTGCACGCGCTGGGCTACCGCATCGTGCGGAAGGCGGCGGGCGAGGGGCTGCTGAAGCTCGCCGAAAGCAGGCGCGACGAAAGCCCCGACCGCCTCCTGCTGAGCCAGACCTTGCGGCAGGCTCGAGCCCTGAAGGTTCCCTGGGCGGAGGAACTCGAGAACCTCGACACCGAGGACTTCCTGAGCTATGTGGGCGCGGCCAAGGGGAACCTGCAATACGCTGACTTGGGAAGCGCGAACCTCCCACCCGAGGCGCTGAAAGTCGCGTCACAGGCCCGTGCCCCGCGTGACCTCGAGTGGTATCTCGAACTCTACAAGCTGATGGAGCGCGTCCGGCAGGACTCGGGCCTCCTCACCTACGACGACATGCTGATGACCGGCTGGGAGCTGCTGGTGCGGCATCCGGGGTTGCTCAAGGCCGTGCAGGGCGCGTTCCAGGCGGTGCTGGTGGACGAGTTCCAGGACGTGAACTTGGCCCAGTCGGAGATGCTGGACCTGATCACCGCCGCGCACCGCAACCTCATGGCGGTGGGCGACGACGACCAGACCATCTACGAGTGGCGGGGCGCGTCCCCCAGATTTATCCTCGAGTTCGCCGGGCGATACAACGCGCAAAAGTACCTCATCCGCGACAGCTTCCGCTGCCCCGCGCCGCAGGTGGCGTTGGCGGGCCGAATCATCGCGGGGAACACCAACCGCGAGCCCAAGCGCCTGAGCTTGACGAAGGGCTTCACCGGGAAAGTTCACGTGCGGCTCGAGCCCCACACCCCCGCCCAGGCGGAAAGCTTGGCGAGTGACATCGCCGGGGCTTTAGCGGAAGGTGCGAGGCCGCAGGAAATCGTGGTGCTGGTGCGGCTGTACGCGCAGACCCCGTACCTCGAGCAGTCCCTCATCGAGCGGCAAATCCCGTACAAGGTCGTGGGCAGCACGCCGTTTTACCAGCGCCCGGAGATTCAAACTTTGCTCTCGTACCTGCATCTCGGCTTGGGGACGGGAAATCTCGAGGCTAGAAAGCGGATGTGGCTGCAAGTTTACAACACACCCAAGCGGTATCTGACCAGGGCTCTCGCCGACTTGGTTTGGAAGGGAGTGGAACGCGGAAAGCCGCTCGCCGCCGTGCTGAAAGAGGTGGCCTCGAGCGCAGAAGAGCGCGTTGCCAAGCGACTGCGGGAACTCCTGGAAATCTTCGAGTGGCTGCCGTATGCGGTGGGGCGGAGTTCGGCCCATGCGGTGCTGGAGAGTCTCGAGGCCCGGCTCGACTTCCGCCGCCATGTCGTGCGCTCGTCGGGGTTTTACGAGGTCGGGGCCGGGAAAGCCGAAGGAGTGCGGGCCTTCATTGATTACTCGAGGGACAAGGGGAGTGTCCTCGAGCTTCTAGCCCACATCGAGAACTTAGCTCAGGAACACCACGCCCAGGACGACACCAAGGAGCGCATTAGCCTGATGACGGTATTCCGGGCGAAGGGTTTGGAATGGCCCCTCGTCTTCATCCCCGACTGCAACGAGGGAACTCTGCCGTATAGCGGCGGCGAAAGCATCGAGGAGGAGCGGCGGCTGTTCTACGTGGCGCTCACGCGCAGTTCCAGACACACTTTTCTCTACGCGCTCTCGAGCCTCCCGCTTTCGCCCTTTCTCAAGGAAGCCGAACACTTGCAACTGTTGAGCGCAGTAGAGCGCGTCGGGGAGGCGCTTTCCGCAAATCCAGAAACGCTGTCCACGGCGCAAACCCTGGCGCTGGCTCAAGGAGCCTGGAAGCTGGGCCTCGAGCGCTTTCTCTACCAGTGGTGGGAGTCGGAAAACGCTAAAGCCCTCGCGGCAAAAGTGCTGCGGCTGTTCGAGTACGCGAAGGGGAAGGGCTGGCTCGAGGCTTTGGGGTTGACGAGTGAGGCTCGAGCCGTCTGGGAAGCCTTTGACGTGAATCCGGGAACGGTTACGGACGGGGAGTTTGGCGACCTCGAGCGCTTCATCCTCAAGCCTTTGCCCGAGAAAAACCGGCTCGAGGTCGGCAGCAAGGTCAAACATTTCCACTTCGGGACGGGGTTGATTGTGGGGCTCGAGGACGGCGTGGCTACGGTCGCGTTCGGCGACGGGGTGCGCAAGATGGCCCTGCGGTACGCGAAACTCGAGCGCGTCGGCTAGTTTCACGGCACAAAGGCGACCCCCCACGTTTTTGACCACCGTGCAATCTTGTACCTACCGAGCATCGCCCAGTGCCCCCCCGCGTGCAGGGGGCGCGAAAGGCGCTAGCTTGATTACCAAAGCGCTGAGGTCATCGGCACTCGTGGGGGTCGCCTTTGATGCTGGCCTGCTCCCAAGGGCGTTAGAATAGTCCCAAAGGATGAATCAGGGACCGGAGTTTGATTTCATCATCGTGGGCGCGGGTTCGGCGGGGTGCGTGCTGGCGAACCGCTTGAGCGCGAAGCCCGATGTGAAAGTGTTGCTGCTCGAGGCGGGCGGCCCCGAGGTGGGCCTTTATCACCGTGCCCCAGCTGCTTTTTATAAACTGTTCAAGACCAAAGCAGACTGGGCCTTCTACACCGAGCCGCAGGCCGAGATGAACGCTCGAGAGCTGTTCTGGCCGCGTGGAAAGGTGCTTGGTGGCAGCAGCGCCATCAACGCGATGATTTACATGCGTGGGAATCCACGCGATTACGACGACTGGCACGTGCCCGGCTGGAATTACCGAGAAGTCTTACCGTATTTCAAGAAGCTCGAGACCCATTTCCTGGGCCCTTCCGAGTATCACGGCAATAACGGGCCGCTAAACGTTGAGCAGAGGCGCTATACGAACCCGCTCTCTTACGCCTTTGTCGAGGCCGGTGTGCAAGCTGGTTTGAAGCGCAATGACGATTTCAACGGAGCCGAGCAGGAGGGCGTGGGGCTGCTGCACGTCACGAATAAAAATGGGGTGCGGCACAGCGCGGCGGGGGCGTATCTGAAGCCAATTCTTTCACGTCCGAACCTCGCGGTACTGACCGGAGCTAGGGTCCACCGTGTTCTGATGGAGAAAAGCCGGGCTGTAGGCGTGGAGTACCGGCATCAAGGGCAGGTGAAGCGGGCTCAGGGCTCCAGAGTCATCATCAGCGGCGGGTCGGTGCTCAGCCCGCAAATCTTGATGCTCTCCGGCATTGGCCCCGGCGAACATCTGCGCCAGCACGGGATTTCTGTGGTGCAGGATTTACCCGTCGGGCAGGGGCTTTGGGACCACCTGGCATTGCCGGTCATCTATCGCTGCAAAACCGGCGTGAGCCTCGACAAAGCCGAGAATCTGGCTAACTTAATCCAGTTCCTGACGCGCCAGAACGGGCCGTTCGTGAGCAACGTGGCCGAAGCGGGCGCTTTCGTGCGGGTCATGCCCGATGCACCCGCGCCAGATTTGCAGTACCACTTCGGCCCGGCCTACTTCGCCGATCACGGGTTTACCCGTCCGGTAGGGAACTACTTTACCCTCGGCCCGACGCTTATCGCTCCGGAAAGCCGGGGTTTCATCGAGCTGAAAAGCGCCGATCCCGAGGCCAATCCGCGCATCCAGCCGCGGTATCTGACCGAGCGGCACGACCTCGAGGTCTTGCAGCGCGGGGTGGAGCTAGCCCAGGAAATCGCCTCGCAGAAAGCTTTTGACCCCTACCGAGGCGAGGAAGCAGCTCCGGGACGGGGGAAAGAGCTCAGGGCCTACATCCGCCAGTACGCCCAAACCCTTTATCACCCTGCCGGAACCTGTGCGATGGGCCGCGTGGTGGACGGGGGCTTGAAGGTGTATGGGACTGAAAACCTCTACGTGATGGACGCCTCAGTGATGCCGGGCGTGATTCGTGGCAACACCAACGCTCCGGCGATTATGGTCGGCGAGAGGGGCGCAGATTTGCTGATGGGTGTCGAACGTCCAATGTCGAACGACGAACGCACACCCCGAAATGCCGGAAACCCGGTTTTGTAGGGACGACGCGCGGGTCGCTCGGGGATTGCTCAGGTACAAAGGCTGTTGTGCTCTACCCGAGAAATCCTGTTGAGAAGCGCGTGACGGATTCTTCCCTTTCGGCAAACCTCAGGGCTAAAGGCGCGCTCAGAAGGACAACGAGGGTGGTTTGGTGATTTATGTGCGGACGCATGCCGGGCGTACTCCAGTACGCCCCTACAAAGGCGGTTCTTGCGTTAGACGTTGGGCATTCGCCGTTCGACGGCTATTCGCCTTTCCATAGAATCCGCCCGCAACTCGGGCAGCGGACGATTTTGTTTCCGGCGTGGATTTGCTGTGCTACATGCATCGGCAGTTGCACATTGCAGGCCGTGCAGCGGTAACCCGAGGCGGTTTTAGCCATCTTGGCAAGGCCGGTTCCCCGCCGGGCGCGGCGGATGCTTTCGTACTCGCGCACGATGTTGGCGGGGATGTCCGCGGCTAAGCGGTCGCGCTCGAGCTTTTTCTCCTGGTAAGTGGCCTCGAGCCCCTCGATGCGGGTCTGGTTGGCCGCTTCCATTTCCTCGAGCTGGGGCTGGGCCTCGCTCACCTTGGCCTTCACGTGCTCGATCTCGCCCTCGAGCGCGTCCATCTGCACCATCAGGGGCATGATCTCGCCCTCGATTTTTTTGTTGGCATTGCCTTCTAGCTCCTCGATGCGATCCTCGAGCTGGCGCATTTGCTCGCCATACTGGGTCTGCTCTTTGGCGCTGCCCGCTTGCATCTGGGCCTGTCTAGCCCGCTCAAACTTGCCCTTGAGGTCTTGCAACTCCAGGTCGGCCCGGTGGTACACCATCCGCACGTCCCGCAGCCGGTCTTGCAGGTCGGCCAGTTGGGCCTCGACCTTTTTGAAGCTTTCCCGCGCGGCCTTCAGCTCATCGGGGATCAGGCCCTGCTCCTCACGAATGCGATCCAGCTCGAGGTCTTTATCCTGCAAATGGTTCAACTGGGCCAAAGGGTCCATTCCGAACCCAGTCTAAGCCACTGGGGTCTGTGGTTGCAAACCGGCTCACGAAAATATTGGCCTGGAATCGGGAAAAGAGCGATGAGCAACCGGCAATGAGCGATGAGCAAAGGCAAAAAGTGCGGATAGCTGATAGCCAAAATCAAGCCCCCGTCTGGAACAAGAGAATTTAGATTGAAAAAGTTGCGTTCAGGGCATGAGGTGTTTAGCCTTCGGCTTTAGGCATTCCTGGCTCATCGCTCATTGCTGCAAATACGGATTGCGCTCGAGTTCATAGCCAATCGTGGTGCGTGGGCCGTGCCCCGAGTACACCACCGTCTCGGGGGGAAACTGGCTGAGCCGACCCAGCGACCTGAACAGCGCTTGCGGGTCTGAGCCGGGGAGGTCGTAGCGCCCGATGCTGCCTTTGAACAGCACGTCGCCGGAGATCAGCTTGCCGTCGGCGTAAAAGGCCACGTGACCGGGGCTGTGGCCGGGGACGAATAAAACCTCGAGGCCCAACCCGAAATCCAGCCGTTGGCCCTCCTGCAAACACTCGGTGGGCTCAGGTGGCGCAGGAAGCGAAAGCCCAAAGCGGGCGGCGGACTGGGGTGCATTGCGGTAGAGCAGTAGGTCGTTCTCGTGCAGATAAACAGGGAGTTTCAGCGCTTGCTCGAGGGGGGCTACGGCCCCTACGTGGTCAAAGTGGGCGTGGGTGAGTACGATGGCTTCAGGCCTTAAGCCCACCCGCTCAATTTCAGCCAGGATGCGCTCGGCATCGTCGCCGGGGTCCACGATGACCCCCCTATGGCCGTCGCCGACGAGCAAGTAGGTGTTTTCCTGCAAAGGACCAACCGTAAGGGTATGGACTTGCATGGGGATAAGGATAAAGCAATGAGCGATGAGCTAAAACCGACCCCCCGACATTGCCGACTGCCCCATAATTTCCTACACAGCCATCTTCTTGCGGTGCCCCCCTGCATGCCTAGGGCCAACGGGCCCCCCGCCAGCACGGGCAAAGCCCGGCCCTAGCGGGCCTAGTGCCAGCACGGGCAAAGCCCGGCCCTAGCGGGCCTAGTGCCAGCACG
>PSMF01000022.1:1853-36371 GCA_040290005.1 Meiothermus sp. | reverse complement strand
ATCAGGAAGCGGTCTTCCTGGGGTATGTAGGCGAACTTCGGCACCAGCGCGTGGCCCCGGTTGGCGAACTCCTTGCTTTTCTTCACAGGGCAATTATAAATCTTAGATTCAAAAATTTCTGGCTTTAGTAATTATACCTAGTTAACCGTTGTCATGCCCCGCGAACGCGAAACATCTCCCTCGCGTGTCTGTCGTCAGGCGCTCGGGGATTCGACGACGTTCTTTTCTACCCAAGAACTCACGTCTTGGTGCGCGTGGGGGATTCTTCCGCTTCGGTAAAGCGCAGGGCTAAAGGCTCGCTTAGAATGACAACGGGGGTGGTTTGGTGACTTCAGGTCGTTGGGGGCAGGGTGGGGCTCGAGCCCGCATTCATCCCCAGCGTGGTTTTGAGTTCCTCGAGCGCGTCCCGCTCAGCTTGGGAGACCTGCTCGCCGCCGAATCCCAGGAACCCGCCCTCCTTGGCGGCTCCGGCGACCTTTTGGGCCACGTCCAGCACGTAAGTCTTATAGGCTTCCACGTCTTCCGGGCTGGTTTTGGTCTGCACCAGCCACATCGCCTGTCGCACCTCGTTGAGCAAGGCACTTTTGGCCTCGTCTAGGGTGTTGAAGCGCCGCCGCTCGGGTTTGGGCTGCTCCTTGAGCGCTTCGGGTTGCAGGCTCTCGCTGATGGCTTGCAACAGGGGGGTGCTCGAGCCCTTCGCACCGTCCAGCAGCTCCCTTGTCATCGCGGCGGCTTCGGCGATGATCCCAGTGAGCCCCGAGGGCGAGGCTGCCAGAACGTACGAGCCCGCGCTGGCGGGGCCGCTCAATACCTTGGTCCATTCCTCGGGGGTGAAGTTGTCTTTGAGTGCCATGGCGAATCCTCCTTGGCCTTAGCTTACCTTTCCGCTTCTCCCCAATAGAATGAGGTACAGCACACCCTAAGGAGACCGCATGAGCTACTTGTTGGCCCTCGACCAAGGCACCACCTCGAGCCGCGCAATCCTCTTCGACGCTAAAGGCCAGCCTGTCGCCAAGGCTCAGCAGGAGTTCACCCAGTATTTCCCCCAACCGGGGCTGGTCGAGCACGACGCCGACGAAATCTGGCAGTCGCAGATTCAAACCGCCAGGGAAGCCCTTCACCGCGCAGGAGTCGAACCGTCACAGGTCGCTGCGCTGGGCATCACCAACCAGCGCGAGACGGTGGTGCTGTGGGAGCGAGGGAGCGGGAAGCCCGTCTACCGCGCGATTGTCTGGCAGGACCGGCGTACCGCGGCCCTATGTGACCGGCTGAAAGGGGAGGGGCTCGAGTCCACTTTCCGCCACAAGACCGGTCTCGTGCTCGACCCCTATTTTTCGGGGACCAAGCTGGCTTGGTTGCTAGAGAACATCTCAGGCTTGCGTCCCAGAGCCGAAAACGGCGAGCTGTGCTTCGGCACGGTGGACAGTTGGCTGATGTACAACCTGACCGGCGGCAAACTCCACGCTACCGATGTCAGCAATGCCTCGCGCACGCTGCTGTTCAACCTGCACGAGATGGGGTGGGACGACGAGTTGTTGGGTATCCTTGGCATTCCCAGGGCGCTGCTGCCCGAGGTCAAGCCTTCGGCGGGGGTTTACAGCGAGACGGTGGCGGGTTTGCTTGGCGCTGCAATACCGATTGCTGGAGTGGCGGGCGACCAGCAGGCGGCCCTCTTCGGGCAGGCTTGTTTCGCGCCGGGGATGGTGAAAAACACCTACGGCACGGGCTGTTTCATGCTGATGAACACCGGAACCGCGCCGGTAGAGTCGAAACAAGGCTTGCTAACCACGGTGGCCTGGCAACTGGGCGGGGAAAAGCCTGAGTATGCCCTCGAGGGCAGCGTCTTCGTGGCAGGAGCGGTGGTGCAGTGGCTGCGCGACGGGCTGGGGATCATCAAGGAATCTGCTGATGTGGAGAAATTGGCTGCACAGGTCAGCGACACCGGCGGCGTTTACCTCGTTCCGGCTTTTGTAGGCCTGGGTGCGCCCTATTGGGACCCTTATGCCCGCGGAACGCTGGTCGGCATGACGCGGGGCACGACGGCAGCGCATATTGCGCGGGCGGCGCTCGAGGCCATCGCCTACCAGAGCGGGGATTTGCTGGGGGCGATGGAAGCCGATGCCGGTCTGCAAATCCCTGAACTGCGGGTGGACGGCGGGGCCAGCGCCAACGACCTGCTGATGCAGTTCCAGTCGGACATCGTAGGAACGCCGGTGCTGCGGCCCCAAGTCACCGAGACGACCGCGCTGGGGGCTGCGTACCTGGCAGGAGTCGGGGCGGGGGCCATAGACAAAGCCGCGATTGAGGCGGGCTGGGCGCTCTCGAGGCGTTTCGAGCCGCAGCTGCCCGCAGGCGAACGCGAGCAGCTGTACAGCGGCTGGAAAAAGGCCGTCGAGCGGGCTAAGTCTTGGGCGCAGTAGCCTCGTTTTCATCCCCAGCTCACGGGGGTGGATAGTGTGGATAATGGTACTCGGGAGGTTCAACTATGGATTTGAAAAAGATGGCGCAGGATTTGCGGGCCCAGGCTGAGAACGCGCTCAAAGAGGCCGAGGCCAAGTTCAACGAGGTTCGGGCCAATCTGGATAAGGACGGGGACGGGGTTCCCGATGCTCTAGAGGGTGTGATGAATAAGGCTAAACAGGCCACCAATCAAGCCAGGGCCAAGTTCGACGAGCTGCGGGCCAACCTCGACAAGGATGGCGACGGCATTCCCGACAACCTGGAGCAGCTCGGGCAACAGGCCAAGCAAGCCGCCGACCAGGCCAAGGCCAAAGCCGACGAACTCGCCGCGCAAGTCCGCTCGAGGGCGGGGGAGATGGGCGACCAGGCCCGCGCCAAGGCTCAGGAAGCGGCTTCGGCGGCCCAGGCCAAGCTGGACGAGGCCAAGAACGCCGCACAGAACCTCGCCGACACGGCCAAGGACAAGATGGGCGGCAACAAGCCGAGCTAGAGAGAACTTCACCCTTGCCCTCCCCGTCGACGGGGAGGGCACTTAATTCCGCGGCACATCTGCTTTTGTCCACCCCTTGCCTCGCGGGAAGTCGGCAACTATCGCCCGAATTTGGGTTTTGCAAGCCGTTTATTTCCCGACTATGGGGAACATCGGGTTGCCCAGGATGCGGGCTTGCATGGTTGCCGCTACCGAGTGGGCGAACTGCTTCATGGTCTCGGCGTTGGGCCCGGCGGCGTGTTCGTCCACGGTTGCGCTGAACAGCTCGAGCCAGCGCCCAAAGTGCTCTGCCTTCAAAGGCTTTTGCGCGTTGAGCACAAGGTGTTTGTACATCATCCCGCCCTTGTAGACCCCGGTGCGGAAGAGGACGTTCTCCCAGAAGTCGTGCATGGTCGGCAGGTGGGCTTGGAGGTCGAGCCCTTCGAACAAGTAACCGATGGTGGGGTCGGCGGTGGCCTTATCGTAAAAGGCGTTGATGATACGGGCGATATCGGCCCTGGTCTGAACGTCGTTCACGCCCAACACGATACGCTGGTTTTCCTACCTGTCGCAGTGACCGAAGTCCTGATTCAGGCCAGGTTTACATCCCTCTCGGGTGCAGACGAGACACCTTTATTTGGCACATCACGCTCCGAGGTTCGATATGCTCGCACCTTCGGTCTCGAGGCCTGTGGGCGAATAGCAATGTACTTGGGCAGGCACGTTCCGAGCGGAGCTTCTGCGCAGTTCGATAATCCTCTCCCGGACAGCACCTGCTTGAAGGACAAAACTACAAGATCGGCGGTCAGCTCATTCCGCATCGCGCCCCTAAGCTTCTCTTTCATAAGGAAAGGCGATGTTGCAGGCGGGGTCGTCGGGGCCGAGCTTGTCTCACTCGGCGAAGTAGACCTCCCTGGGCGAGTCGCTCATGCATCGGTCGTGCTGGCCTAGCCACTTCGACACCGCGTCGTAAGCTCCCAGGATGCCGGGAAACTCGACCTGGGCCTTGGTGATGCGGGTGAAGGCTTCGGCGTGGGCGGGCTCAAGGCGCACCCGCACCCGTTCCACCGGCTCCAAGCTGCCCGCGAACGGCACGCAGACCTCCACCGGCCCGGCGCTATCCTCGTTGACCTCACCGTGATAAATCTCGAACATCGGGCCACTCCCGCTCAGCCCAGCCTCAGAGAGTCCTTTTAGCAATTCGCGTGTGGCTTCCTGGATAAAGCCTGGCAAATCCTTGACGTACACGCCCTGCTGGACCGTCGCCACCTTTTGCTCTGGTACTTCCCTGGTCTCGACCTTATACATGCTTTCCCCCTTCCCGACGCGATAGTCCTCGAGGTACTGCACGAGCTTGCGCTTCGTTTTTACATCGCCTTCGACTTCACCCCAATACCGGCTGATGGCCTGCGCGGCCTCGGTTCCTGGCAGCTCTAGCACCTCGGCGATGCGGTTCAGGGGCATCTCGAGCTGTCGGAGCAGGCTGATAAGCTTGGCCTGCTCGAGCTGGTCTTCGCGGTAGTAGCGATACCCCGATTCCCCATCTACGTACGCGGGGGGAGCAGGCCCATCGCGTCGTAGAGCCGCAGCGCTTTTAGGGAAAGCCTCGTTCGGCGGGAAAACTCGTCGATGCTGAGGTGGTCCAGCGGGGCTTTTAGCTCGTTCACAGCTAAAAGTTTGCGCTCTTCCCCAAGGGCAGAGTCAAGTGAGGGTGCGAGATTAAGAAACTTAATCTCCATACCGCACCGTTCGGGACGGGGCAAACGCGGGCAAAAGTCCACAGCCGGGCCTCAGCTTCTCGTAGTTTTCATGTGAATGCCACAAAACTGCCATGACTACTTTTCATAGTAGGAGACGGAGAGAAACCGCGCGGCCTCCCTGCTAGGAGGGAAACACATGAAACGAAGGATAGGAGCAGTCCTGACTTCGGCTGTATTTGCTGCAAGTCTTGGCTTGGCACAGTCGAACTCCCAAAGCACCCCTAGTTCGCCCATGATGGCCTCAGAACAGGCCAAGTACTCACAACTCGCGGCCTGTATTCAAGACTTGCAAACCGCAAGCTCCAACATCAGCAAGGCCCAGGCTCAAGCTCTGCTGCCCTACGTGCAGGCCATTCGGGCCTCCTCGGCGATTACCGGCGGCATGGCCCAGTGGTACGTGATGAACATCGGCCAGAAGCTGAGCGGCGCTACCTCGGGCAGCAGCTCTTCGACTTCCAGCGCTACCACCCCGTCCAGCTCGAGCACCGATACCAGCTCCAGCAGCGGGCAAAGCAGCACCACCGGCTCAAGCACCACGGGCAGCACGGATACCTCAAGCAGTGGCTCCACGACCTCAGGCTCGACCAGCGGTAGCACCGACACCAGCGGTTCGGGCAGCAGCACCACCACTACTACGGGTTCTGGTAGCAGCACCGATACCAGCGGAAGCGGTAGCTCTAGCACAACTACCAGCGGTTCGGGTGGCACCGACACTGGCTCGAGCAGCACCACCCCCAGCACCACGACGGATAGCAGCTCCAGCACGGCGACCACCCCGAGCACCACGACCGATAGCTCGAGCACGACCGCCACTGCTCCCAGCACTACCACCACCGACACCAGCGCTGCTGCGGCCGCCCCCACCGGGAACTTGGACCTCACCGCCAACAACCCCTACGCCCAAGCTCCTTTCGTGAGTACCCTGGACCAGCTCATCCAGAAGCTCCAAAGCATCGTCCGAGGCTCATAAGAGCCCCTGAGGCCGCGCGAAGAGGGGAGAAATCCCCTCTTCTCTCTTTGAATTGAGTGCCAATGAGAACGCGACTTCTCGGTGTGCGCAATGCACGGTGGGGAGAGAGCTACCTCTCGGTTTGGCAAGGAGGTTTCTTGTATACTCCCTTTTCGGTGCAGCCGCATCCCGGCGTGAGGCCCAGAGCCTCAGGGGGGAGCCGTTCGTCCACCCCGCGAGCCATAGGAGGTTGAGTATGTCTCGCAGTGAAGCCACGTCCGCAGTCCGTGAGCCCCAGTCCCAACAAACTATGGGTGCTGTGAGTGCTTTTATCAAACACCACTTCCGCCACTTCAACGCCGCCGCCCTGGTAGACGCCGCCGAAGCCTATAACCGACACCTGGACTCGGGGGGGATCATGATGGTCACGCTGGCCGGGGCGATGAGCACCGCCGAGATGGGTCTGAGCCTGGCTGAGATGATCCGCCAGAACAAGATCGCCGCGATTTCCTGCACCGGGGCCAACTTGGAGGAAGACCTCTTCAACCTTGTGGCCCACGACCACTACGAGCGGGTGCCGCATTACCGCGACCTCACCCCGCAACAAGAGCAGGATTTATTAGAGCGCCACATGAACCGCGTCACCGACACCTGCATCCCCGAGATGGAGGCGATGCGCAGGCTCGAGGGTGCCCTGATAGACGAATGGACGCGGGCCGACAAGGCGGGTGAGCGCTACTTCCCCCACGAGTTTCTCTACCGGATTATCCGCTCAGGAGCGCTCAAACAGTATTACCAGATTGACCCCAAAGACTCCTGGATGGTGGCTGCTGCCGAGAAGAATCTCCCCATAGTGGTGCCCGGCTGGGAGGACAGCACCACCGGCAATATGTACGCCGGGCACTGTCTCAGCGGCGACATCAAGAACGTCCACACCGTGCGCAGCGGGATCGAGTACATGATGCAACTTGCCAACTGGTACGTCGAGACCTCGGCGAAGCACTCTATCGGCTTCTTCCAGATCGGGGGTGGCATTGCAGGCGATTTCCCCATTTGCGTGGTCCCCATGCTGCACCAGGATATGCAGCGCCCCGATATTCCGGTGTGGGGTTACTTTTGCCAGATTTCGGACTCTACCACCAGCTATGGCTCATACTCCGGGGCCGTGCCCAACGAGAAAATTACCTGGGGCAAGCTGGCCGTAGATACCCCTAAGTTCATCGTCGAGTCAGATGCCTCTATCGTGGCTCCGTTGATGTTCGCGCTGATTTTGGGGCAGTAGACAAGGTTAGGCTCGAGCCCTCTCCAATGTTGGAGAGGGTTTTTACATTAGACCTTCGGCGAAAGTCAGTGGGATTTGCTGAGCAGGTCAAAGTTATAAAGGGCGGCGATGAGATGCAGGCGCAGCGCGAAGCGTTTTCGGCGGTGGCGGTAGGTGTCCTTGAGAATGCGGAACACCTTGAGCCTACGAATGACGTGTTCGATGAATATGCGCCTGCTGGCGAGGTGTTGGTTGGCCTTGAGGTGTTGGTTGGTTAGGGGCTTCTTCTTGCTTTTTCTATAGGGTGTGCGGCTGTTGCAGTGTTGATGTTGGATGCCTTGATAGTCTCGGTCCCCCAGAAACTCGGTGGCGAGGTGAGGTTTGACCTTTGAGCGCTTGTAAACCTTGAAGTCGTGCTGCTGCCCTTTCCCAATCGCCACACAAACGATTTGCAGGGTTTTGTGCTCGATGAGCACTTGAGCTTTGAGGGTGTGGCGCTTCTTTTTGCCGCTATAGTACGCGCGTTGCTTTTTTTAGGTCGCTCAATCGGCATCTCAGCCACATCTACAACTATCACCCCGAAACTTACACCCTCCTGCAACTTCTTCTTGCCGGGCAGTTTGAATTGTCCCGATTGCACTATTCATCTCACTTTCGCCGAAGGTCTATTCTGTGATGCGCGTCAAAATGCAATAGGTAAAGTTCGACCTCCATCCCAAATCCATGTGTATGTGGAATGTAGGGGCGCATAGCGGTGCGTCCCCACGCGCACCGCTCGTCAAATCGTGGGGATTGACGCGGCATAATCCCCCGTCAATTACCGTAGATTCGTTGAGCATCTGACCTTTGCCGACCTCAGAAAGCCCCCCTTACTAAAGGGCCAAAGTTAAGAGCGCTGTTTTGAAGAATCAACCCATAATGGTGTAAGCTGACCTTGGGCCGAGGGCCTGCTGTAGGGCGATTCTTATCAACCGGATTCCGCTTAAGGGGGCACTCCTTGTGCCCGTCGCCCTGTTTTATTTCGGAGGTTGTGCGTGGACACCCAGGTCAAGCGCTACTTTCGCAGCCAGTTCCACCTCGAGACCCCTATCTCACCGGGGCGCTTCGAGGCCGAGCTGGCTAAGCGCGTGGGGAGTCCCTTCCGGCGAAGACCGATTCTGCAGGCCTGGAAGCGCTATTTGGAGGGTAGAGACGGGCTAGAAGGGGTGCGAAGTTTTTACCGCGAACTCTTGAGCCACCCTAAAGAGCGGCTGGAGAGCCTGGTGTATGCCATCCACCTGCCGTTTATCGAGTTCTACCTGCGGGAGCTGCCGAGGCTTTTGCCCTCTGAGGGGAAAGTGCTCGAGGTCGGGGCCTATACCGGGGCGCTGGTCAAGCTCCTCTGTGAAGCTCGGCCTGAGCTCGAGTGGCACGCGCTGGAAGGGGTTGCTGAGGCGGTAGCCCTAGGACAAGCGCGAACCGGCGGGGTGGTGTGGTGGCACGAAGGCTGGTTCGGCCTAGGGGCGCAACCCCTAGAGCTTCCCGAGATGGACGCGGTGTTGCTGCTTTCGGTATTGCCCGAGGGCCATCTGGGAGACCTACCGCCCACGCTGGGGGACCGCGAATTTGCTGAACACTTCGGGCTCGAGGCCTGTCTCCGTGCCCTATCAGGCGTGCTCAGACGGGGCGGCCTCGTGGTGTACTCGCACGGTCCATTTCTGGGGAAAAATCCTGGTGCGGTGGCACGGATGTTGGAGCGGTTGGGTTTTGCCGAGGTCAGCCAAGTCGGCGAGGGCGAGTACACCCTGATTACAGCCCGGATGCCGGAAGCGTTGCTCGAGCTGAGCGGTTCCGCTCCAGAACGGGAAAATTCGGTACGCCAAAGCCCCGATGGGCAAGGGATTCCCGAGCCGGTTTCTCCGCGTTTCAGCCTGCCTATCTCGGTGAGCGAGGTATGGGGGCTCTTGGAGGAAGGCGCGTACGCCGAGGTGCTCGTGCGCGTCCCCGAGGGGTCCGCGGGGGAGTTCGGCTACCTCCGGGGGCGAGCCTTGCTGGCGCTCTCTCGCTTCGCCGAGGCCGAGGCCGCCTTAGCGCTGGCGGGCCGCCAGGACGCGGAAGACTTGCGCCCGCTGTGCTGGGCTGAACTCGAGGACTACCGCCGCGCCCTGCCCCGCTTGGAGGAACTCAGCAGCCGTGGGGGACGCTTCAAGCTGGCCTTGGGCAAGGTCTACATGGGTCTTGGTCAGCTCTCCGAGGCGCTGCGGCAGCTCTACGAGTGCGGCCTGGCCGAAGCCGAGGTCTATCTGAAAACTGCGCTCGAGCGGCTTGAAGAGCGGGTTGCCCGCCTGACCCGCGAGGGTGAATGGAGCGAGGGCAGCCGCCGGGTGGAGTTCGTCGAGGACCTCTCGCCGGGGCTGCTCACGCGGGGGTTGCTGATGCTGGGCCTGGAAGCGGCGCTGCAACAGGGGCTGTGGGCCAGGGCCGGGCGCTATGCGCAGCGGCTCTACGACGTGGGCGAAGCCCACGGGGCGTTGGGGTTGGCGCTGGCCCGGCTGCGGGTACGGGGGCCGGAGGTGCTCGACACGGTGCCGCTCGAAGACCTCAAAGAGGTCGAGCCCTATCTCACCGATGCCGTCGCCAAGGCCGAAGATGCCACCGCGCTGTTGGCCCTGGGGATGCTGCGCCACCGGGAGGGACGGCACAACGAAGCCTTGCGGTTACTACTACGGGCCGCGCGGGAATCCAGAGGCGAGCCCGCCGGGACCGCCTATCACCTCCTGGCGCTGTCCAAACGAGCCCTGGATTATCCGCTCCCCGAGGTTCTGGGCGACCACAAGCGGGCCCATGCCCACCGGGCGTACGGGGTCGCCACCCTGTACGCGCTGGCTCAGGAAGCCCTGCAAGCCGGGGAGCCGGTGGTAGCTAGGGAGTTTCTCGGGCGGGTGCGGGACACCGGGCTGGAGCGCTTGAGCGCCGACATCGCCGAGGTGCTGCGGTTGGTCGAGACCCTGGAAGGCCCCTGGGAAGCTTTCCGCATCCTGGCGCAGTGGCTGGGGCGAACCCTCGACCCACCGCTGGAGTACTTAGAGCAGGCTTATCGGCTCTCGCGCAGTTTCAGCCAGAGCAGCGAGGCCGAAACCGTGCGGGGGCAGTATCTTGCGGCACTCTATAGTGCTGGACAAGCTTTGGGGGCTGAGGGTTTGCTGCTCGCCGAACTGGCTCGCAACCCCGACGCCATCGAGGTGATCTACGACTTGGCCGAGCACTACGAGCGCACCGGGGCCTACAAGAAGGCTGCCGAGCAGTGGCGCAAAGCCCTCGAGATGGCCTACTACTCGGAGAAGGACTTAGCCCTTTCGCGCGAGATTCTGCGCAACCTGCTTTTCCTCAACCCCACCGACCCCGAGCTTGGGCTCTACCTGGAAGAACTCAAGGCCACCTCGAGCGCCCTCGCCGAACTCGACGGGGTACCCGACCCGCTCGCCGCCGCCACCCCGGAAAGCCTGATGCGCGGCAGCCTCCCGCGGTTTCACGGGGAGTACTTGATTGTGGTAGGTGGACACACCCAGCTCAGGAGCCGGATGGTGCCCTACCTGGAGGCGCAGGGCTTGAAGCTCGACTGGTTTGACTCCGACGGCAACACCGCCGGGCGCGAGGTGATCCGGCGCATCCAGAGCCGCTTAGAGCGGGCCCACGGGATGATGATTGTCAGCAGCTACGTGGGGCATGATTTATCCGAACCGGTGCGGCTCGAGGCCGAGAACTTGGGGGTGCCGGTATACATCATTCCGGGGCGGGCCAGGGGCATCACCGGGTTTTTACGTGCAGTGGGAGAATTCGCCCCGCAGCTCTTCAAACGGGCCTTGAAAGGTAGTTGAGGGTGTAAAAATAAGGTCGTGTTTCGCCAGATGCTATTTGTCTTGCTGGTAGCGGCGGGCACCACCACAGTGTTATCCATATGGCACTGCGTCCCCAGCAGCGGCAGGGCCAGCAACAGCCAAAAGAAGTGAAGCGACGACTGCACCTTCATGCCAAACCTCCTGACGCAAAGGCCCGCCCGCTTCTGCGTAAGCGCCCTTAGTGTGGCAAAGCACAGGTTACATTCACGTTACAGCCAGGGTTGGTTTGCTCAAGTCCGCAAAACAAAACTCCCTCCCCGCCAAGGGAGAGGGAAGTTTGGGCTTTGGTTAGGACTATAGCGCGGTGGCCTTGATAATGGTTACGGCCAGCAGCCACAGCCCGGACCAGGCCAACACGTAGTTCTGCCAGCGCCCGGAGAGGATAAGCAAGCCGATGGCCGCGTCGTTGACGGCGATGAGCGTGATGAAGGAGTGAAAGTCGTGGATGAAGTGCTTCATGAAACTGCTCGCCATCAGCTTAACGAAGGAGTGCGGGTCTACGACTGCGACTATGCTGTTAACCAGGAATACCCCCGCGAAGCCGATGCGAAATAGCCAGAGCAGGTGCTCGGACCTGAACAGTGTTTTGACCTCATCGTCGGCCTCTGGGGCCGAATCGAGGAGGGTGGGTCGCACGTCCGGCCTGGTGACTTGTTGCAGCGCTGCCTGCACGTCGGACGCGGGCCAGCCGCGCTGCAGGAGCGCCTGGCGAATCTGCTCGGGGCTTTGCCCCTTCTCGAGCTTGTGCTGGACATAGTTAAGCAGATCAGCGCTGACCATATTTGGTCTGATTTTTGCCCAAGCCACAAAGCCTCCGCAATGGCAAATGACCCGGCCAGATTAAACCGGGCTTAATGTAACGTCAGCGGCCCCTTTGATACGCTGATTGATCATCCTGGCGCGGAGGTTAGCTGTGTGCATACTGCAGCTCGTACAACTTGGCATAGTAGCCGCCCTTCCCCAGCAGCTCTTCGTGGCTTCCCTCCTCGATCAGCTTGCCCTTGCGAAAGACCAGGATGCGGTCCACGAAGCGGATCGTCGAGAGACGGTGGGCGATCACGATGCTGGTGCGGCCTTCCATCACCCGGTAGAGGGCCTGCTGAATCTTGGCCTCGGTCTCGGAGTCCACATTGGCGGTGGCTTCGTCGAGAATCAGAAGGATATCCGGGTTGTGCAGGATGGCCCTGGCGAGGGCGATAAGCTGCTTCTGGCCCGTCGAGAGCCCCCCGCCGCGCTCGTGCAGCACGGTGTCATAGCCCTGCGGCAGCCGCTCGATGAACTCATCCGCCCCCACGAAGGCGCAGACCTCACGCACCCTTTCCATGCTGATGGCCTCGTCGCCCAGACGGAGGTTGTACTCTAAAGTTCCGCTGAACAGGAAGGGGTCTTGCAGCACCGTCCCAATGGCCCGGCGCAGGTCGCGCTGGACGTAATCGCGCACGTCTACACCGTCAATTTTTACGGCGCCCTGCTGTACGTCGTAGAACCGGGCCACCAGGCTGATGACGCTGGTTTTGCCCGCGCCGGTTGCACCCACTAAGGCAACCTTTTCACCCGGAGCGACGTGAAAATCCACGCCCCGCAGCACCCAGTCCCACTCGTCCGCATCCTGCTCGCTCACGGCTCGGGTGTTGGCCTTGCTGCCGTCGGGCTTCTCCTCGCCCCGCCTGCCATAAGCAAACCAGACGTTCTCGAAGTCAATCGCGCCGCGGAAGCGCTCGACCGGCTTGGCGTTGGGTTTGTCGGATACCTCTTCGGGCGTGTCCAGTAAGCTAAAAATACGTTCGGAAGAGGCCATTGCAGCCTGAAAGATGTTGAACTTGTCGGAGAGGTCTTGCAGGGGCTGGAACAGTTGGCGCACGTAGTCGGTGAAGGCCACCAAGAGGCCCAGCGTGAGCGCGCCCTGAATCACCTGTCCGCCGCCGTACCACACCACGAGCGCCACGGTGATGTCGCCCATGAAGCCCACCAGCGGGAAGAACAGCGCGTACCAGCGCACGATGTCCACCCAGGCGGCTCGCAGGTTCAGCGAGAGGTTATTAAACTGCGCGTAGTTCTTGGGCTCGCGGTCGAAAAGCTGGGTGGTCTGGACCCCGGCCAGGTTTTCTTGCAACGAAGCGTTGACCCTCGAGAGCCGCAGCCGCATGGCGCGGTAGGAGTCGCGCATCCCGTTGCGAATCCAGGTCGTGACCCCCAAAAACACCGGGGTGATGGCAAAGGCCACCAGGGCCAGCTTCCAGTTCAGCACCAGCATGAAGGTCATCAAGCCGATGATCAGGAAGAAGTCGGCGATGAGGCCCACCAGCCCGCCGGTGATGAACTGATTGATCGCGTCCACGTCGGAGGTGATGCGGGTCATGAGCCGTCCCACCGGGTTCTTGTCAAAGTAGCCCAGGTGCAGCCGCCCCAGCTTGGCGAAGATGGCGCTCCGCAGGTCGAAGAGCACGTGCTGTCCGACCCAGCTAATCAGATATACCTCGGCGTAGTTAGCCAAGAAGTCGAGGAGGCGCACCAGCAGGAACAGTCCGGCTACCGTCAGAAGGGTCTGGTAACGCTGGGCGACCTCGAGGGTCTGTTTGGGAACGATGGCATTATCAATGGCGTACTTGAGGAGCAGCGGCGTGCTGGCCGCGGTGAGGGTCGCCACCACCAGCGCAATCAGGGCGATGGCAACTTGCTTCCAGTAGGGCCGAACATACACCAAAATGCGCCGGGCAAGGTTGGAATCGAAGGTCTTCTTAAAGGCTTCTTCTTCATGCATAAGGATGTCCAGGGTCAAAAGTTAAGAGTCAAGGCTCAAAATCTAAAAGGCGCGAAACTGTACGAAGGAGTCAAGGTTTTCAGCCCTCGACATTCGACCCTTGACCCTCGACATCTTCCTGCAAGCGCTGAATCCGGTCTAGCTCGGCGTAGATGCCGCCCACTCCCAATAGCATCTCGTGAGTGCCCTCCTCAACGATCTTGCCCCCCTCCAAGACCACGATCCAATCGGCGTAGCGCAAGGTCGAGGTACGGTGGGCGATCAATATGGTGGTCTGCTTGCCCAGCACGGTTTTGAGCCCCGAGAGGATGCGGCTTTCGGTCTCGGTGTCCACTGCGCTCATGGCGTCGTCGAGGATCAAGACTTTGGGCTCGAGGGCCAGGGCCCTGGCGAGCGCCGTGCGCTGCCGCTGTCCGCCCGAGAGGGTCACGCCGCGCTCGCCTAGGCTGGTGTTGTAGCCCCGCGGGAAGCCCATGATGTCGTCGTGGACCCCGGCCAGCTTGGCGGCCCACTCCACCCGCGCCCTGTCCATCTCCGGCAGCCCGAAAGCGATGTTCTCGGCCAAGGTCTCGGAGAAGAGAAAGGGCTCCTGGGGCACCATCCCTATTGCGGCCCGTAGGGAAGCCAGCGAAAGCTCCCGTACATCGTGGCCGCCCAAGTAGACCTTGCCCTCGGTGGGCTCCAACAGACGGGGAATTAGGTTTACCAGTAGGGTTTTGCCGCTCCCAGTGTGCCCGGTGATCCCCAGCGTGGTGCCCTCGGGGATGGTCAGGGTGATGCCCTCCAGCACCTTGCGCCCGCCCAGCGTTAGCCCCACGTCCTCGAACCGCACCTCTCCGCCGAGTTCTTCGGGATTCAGGGCTTTGGCCTTCGGTGCATCTCGAATCTGGGGCACCTCGTCCCACAGCTCTTTGAGCCGGGTGTGGCTGGTGGCCCCGCGCTGGAAGATGGTGAGGGTGTAGCCCAGCCCCACGATGGGCCAGGCCAGCATGGTCACGTAGGCGTTGAACTGCACGAACTGCCCGGCGGTGAGCTCCCCGCGGATCACCATCCCGCCGCCCATCCACAAGACCACCAGCATGGCCAGGCCGATCAACACGCCCATCAGGGCCCGCACCGGGCCGTCCACCTGGGTCAGGGCCAGCATCTTCCCGATGTACTCGCGGTTCAAGGCCTGGAAGGCGGCTAGCTCGCGGTCCTCGAGGGCAAACCCCTTCACCACCCGGATGCCCGAGAAGTTCTCCTGGGCCTTGGTCGAGATGGCGTCGAAGTTAGCCTGACTGGCCGTGTAGCGCTTGTCAATCAGCCGTAGCACGAAGCGCATGATCAGGAAGATGATCGGGAAGACCACCGAGAGCACCAGCGCCAGCTTTACATTGACCAGATACATCGAGACGATGGCAAAGAGGGAGAACATGAAGAGGCGGCTGCCCATGTTGACCCCGCCGCCCAGCATCTCGCGCACCGCGCCTAAGTCGGTGGTGAGCTTGTTCATGATGTCGCCGATGCGGTTTCTGCCGTAGAAGTAGGTGTCGAGCGAGAGAATCTTGGCGAAGAGGCTCATCCGGAGGTCGTGCTCGATCAGGCGGCTGGCCTTGACCAGCAGCTCGCGGTTAGCCCAAGAGAAAAGTGCGGCGGCAATGGCCGCCCCTACCAAAGCTGCCACCCAAGGCAAATAGGCCCCTTTGACCCCGATGGCATCTACCACGTGGCGCAAGAAGAACGGGGAGAGTGCGCCCATCCCCACCGAAGCGATGCCCGCTAGGGCTCCCCAGAGGTATTGGGCGCGGTAAACGCGCAGATAGGGCCACAGCTCGAGCAATGGGCCGAGCGTTTCTCTCACGAGGCCCCCTTTATCGCTTGGCTAGAAACTGACCGGTCAGTACCCACAGCCTCCACTCTAGACCTCCTGGTTTTGCCTCAGAGTGAGCTTTCTCCTCTTCAGACCGCCGCCGTCCGCCGCGCCGTCTTTTTGCCCCTATCGGGCACAGAATCCCTAGCTTAGCAAAGCACGAGGGCTTTGGCTAGAGGTAGCGATGAGCAAGGGCGCCCCCCGATGTTGCCGAGCGCCTTGTAATTTCATTCACCCTGACCTCTTAGCGGTGCCCCCCTGCGCGTCCAGGGCTACAGGCCCCCGCCAGCACGGGCAAAGCCCGGCCCTAGTGAAGGGCCGCCAGGCCCCCGAGGGGGTCGCCGTAGGCGATACCGGCTTGGCCGGTAACCTGGGCGATGCCGGTACTCAGCGGGCCTAGTGCCAGCACGGGCAAAGCCCGGCCCCGTGGGCCTAGTGCTGGTGCGGGTACGGGTGCAGGGGGGCGCGAAAGGCGCAAAGGCAATTACCAAAATTGCGGACGACTTCGCAAATCGTGGGGGGTCGTCTTTGGCTCATCGCTCATCGCTCATTGCTAATCTCTCCACGGCCTCATCCCACGCGCCGTCTGTGCCCGCCATCGCCTGGGGTTTGTTCGGCCCGGTCTTGCTCACCAGCTTGCGCAGCGGGCCAGGCAGGGGCGCGTACGCTTCGTCGTGTAAGTACAGGATGCCTTTGACCTTGCCCAGCCTCGAGAAGTAGCGGTGCATCCCGGCGGTCTCCAGGTCGGTGGGCAGCTCGAGGCCCAGCCCCAGTTTGTCACCCTCGAGGCGCAGCTCCTGCGGCGGTTTATCGGCCAGAAAAAGGTTCAGACCATGGGTCTGTAAGCGGTCTCGCAGTGGGTTGAGAAGCTCGGGGTTATCCAGTAGCACCGGCTGGGCGACGATCCCAACGAGGTCATTTCCGGCTTGTTTGGGCGCCTTGTACTGCGGGGTGAGCAGGGGGCGGGTGCGCTCGAGCGCCCGCCGCGCGGTCATGGGGTTTTGGCTCAAGCTCTGGCCCACACCTGCCGCGAGCCCGGCCAAATCGGGTGAAAGTTCGGCGGGGACGACGAGGGCGGGCGGAAGCCCAGGAACCGTCTGCCGCAGTGAGGCTTCCAGGTCTATCAGCCAGGGCGAGGGGTTCCCCCGGTTGCTCTCGAGGCCGAGCTGAATGTCGGGCAAGAGCAAATAGTCCACGCCCTGTGCCTTAAGGCTTTGCACCTGGCCCAGCACCTGGCTGATCGCTGAGGGCGAGGCCGAGATAAAACTTTGCGGATGAACGACTTCGACATCTAACTGCCGCAGATAGGCTTTCCAAAAAGACAGATACCGCTCTGCCAACCAAGAGTTCAAAACCCCGACGCGCACCCGCCTATCCTACACCGACCGCCACGCCTAGCTGACCAGAGCGTACCGCGGATACGCTACTTCTTCCTCGTCCTCCGTGGCGGCGAGGCCCGCGCCTTGGGTTGAAAGGAAAGTTGCTAGCGCCTCGAGGCTATCGAACTGGAGCAGGGTTTCCCCTTCTTTGGGCTTGAGCACCGCCCAGACTCCTTTTTCGTCGCGCCAGATTTGCAGCAGGTAGCTGTTTCCCTGTGACATTCTCCCCACCTCTGGGGGAGAGCTTAACAAGCAGGGCGTTATATCAGCGTTACAGTTGACAGAAAAAACACCCCAACATCGAACGAGGAGCGCCAAACGCAAGAGCCTAAAGACGAGATTTCCGCCTGGGACAATGAAATATATATGTCCAGAACCCTCATGCTGGACATAAGAGAGCTTCACTCTTTGACTTTGGCGTTAGATGTTAAGCGTTTGACGCTCGGGGCTACTCCACCCGCAACCCCTCCCGCCGGGCTTGCGCGCGTACCGGTGCGGCCTTTTCCACCGCCTGCACACCGGAGGGTGAGGTGATGTGTTGGATGAAGATGTCCACCAGCTTGGGGTCTAGCTTTCTGCCCCGCAGCTGCTTGAGTTCCTCGATGATTTCGCCGGGTTTCCAGGCCCGCTTGTAGGGGCGCGGGCTGTAGAGCGCGTCGAAGGTATCCACCACCGCGAATACCCGCGCCAGCAGGGGGATATCCTCGCCCTTGAGCCCCACTGGGTAGCCGCTACCGTCCCAGCTCTCGTGGTGGTAGCGCACCACTTCTAAGGTCTCCTGCGGCAGAAAAGGCACCCTACTGAGCATCTCCCAGCCCATCGTCACGTGGCTTTTCATGGTTTCCCATTCTTCGGGGGTGAGTTTTTCGGGTTTGCGCAGGATACCGTCGGGGACGGAGAGCTTGCCGATGTCGTGCAGATAGGCTCCCCAGCGCAGGAACTTACGGGTTTGCGCGTCGAGGTTCAAGTCCTGGGCCAGTTGGTCGGCCCAGGCCACCACCCGTTTGGTGTGGCCCTGGGTCTCGTGGCCGCGCCACTCTAGCGCCAGCCCCAGCGCCCGCAGCGTGCCGTCGTAGGCATCTTCTTGTTGTTTGAGGGCTTCCATCTGCCCGAGCTGCGCGCCCAGCACCCGGCCCAGCGAGGTCGCCAGGGCCTTCTCGTCGGTTTGGAAAGGGCGGTTGCCCTCACGGGCCAAGATCACCACGCCCAGAGGCCGGTTCTGCCGGGCCGAGACCGGAACGGCTGCCGTAGACCACCCCGCGCTCTCGGGGATGCCCTCTAAGTAACTGCCCACCGTAAAGGCATCGCTCAAGGAGGCGTGGGTGCTGAGTTTTTGCTGGGGCAGGTGACGGCCCCGGTAGCGCTCTAAGGCACCCTTGGCACTCACCACCACCGGCTTCCCCTCGCGGAAGCGCACAAAGGCTAGGTGCGGGGCGATGCCCAGATTGAACAGCGCGTCCATCGCGGTGTCGGTGAGCTCCAGCGGGTCGTTGGAGGTGCTGATGTTGAGGCTGCCCTTCTCGAGCACCTGCATGAAGTGTAGCGATTGCTCGAGTTCGCCCTGAGTCTGCCGGTCCCGCTCGCGCAGATAGGCCACAATCACCAGCGCCACCAGCCCCGGCAGGGTGGTGATGATAACGCTGTCCAGGTTGAGTTCAGAAGCGGGCAGGAGGTGTTGCAGAAGATTGTAGGCGATCAGCACGGGTGCAGCCCAGCGCAGCCCCCGCAAGCCGTCCTGCCAGGCCCAGGGGATTAGGAAGATAAAGCCAAACACCTGAAAGGCGTCGGGGAGCAACCAGAAGGAAACGAGACCCCAAACCAGCAGGCAGATGAGGCTCAAAATACGGGGTTGGCGGAATCGGGTCATAGTTGTTCCGAGGGCTATACAACGGAAGTTAGTCTAGACCTTCCGGCGGTCCACCTTGGGTATTTTGAACATCTTCTTTAGACATAACCCCAGTGGGGTATAGGGAGTGTATGGGTATGCGCCTCGGGGCCCCATGAACAAAGCTTTGCCACGGGAGAGGTTCCTGTTGGGTTGAGGGGAGCGATGCGGCAAGAGTCCCCCCGATGATCCAGGTCTATCTTTCAAGCGCTTATCCTGTACCACCTCAGATGGCCCCTCCTTAGTGGGGAGCAAGCCCAGACAAAGCCTTCCCTCGAGTAGGCCATTATCGGCACCTGTCCAAGAAGTTATTTTCAGCGTTCATCAGGAGGGGTGGCGTTTTCTCTTAGCTGAATTCGCTCGTTTCGCCGCGCAGCGGGGTGGAGTTGGGGTTGACCTTCCCGGAACCCGGAACCCCATAGCAAGGTAAGCTGTACTGGCGCATGAGCCGAGTTGTATTAGCCTTTGGAACCCGCCCTGAAGCCACCAAAATGGCCCCGGTATATCACGCCCTCAAAGCTCAGCCGGGCTTAGAGCCCCTAGTGCTCCTCACCGGCCAGCACCGCGAGCAGCTTTTACAGGCCCTCGCCATTTTCCAGGTTCCGACCACGCTGAACCTAGACGTGATGACCGAGCGCCAAACCCTGCCCGGCTTAGCCGCCCGCATCCTGCCCCAAGCGGCGGAGGCCTTACGGGAACTGCAAGCCGATTACGTGCTGGTCCACGGCGACACCCTGACCACCTTCGTGATGGCCTGGGTAGCTTACCTGGAGAAAATCCCCGTGGGGCATGTAGAGGCCGGACTGCGCTCGCACAACCTCTACGAGCCTTTCCCCGAGGAAGCCAACCGTAAGCTCACCGACACCCTCACCGACCTCGACTTAGCCCCCACCGCGCTGTCCAAAGCCAACCTGCTGGCCGAAGGAAAATCGGCGGAAACCGTACTGGTAACTGGCCAGACCGCGATAGACGCGGTGCTCTATGCCGCCCAGGTGGGGCAACTGCCCGCAGGTATCCCTACGGAGAAGCTGGTGACGGTGACCCTGCACCGCCGCGAGAACTGGGAACTCCTGCGACCGCTGGCCGAAGCCTTGGCTAAAGCGGCTAAAGAACACCCGGAGTACACCTTTGTCTACCCGGTGCACCTCAACCCCACCGTGCGCGAGGCCGTGTGGCCGGTGCTGGAAAAGGTCAAGAACTTCATTTTGACCGAGCCTTTGGAGTATGGGGCGATGGCCGCCTTGATGCGCCATAGCGACCTCTTCGTCACCGACAGTGGCGGGTTGCAAGAGGAGGGGGCGGCGCTGGGCGTGCCGGTGGTTGTGCCCCGGAATGTCACCGAGCGGCCTGAGGGGGTGGAGGCGGGGATCATTCGCCTGGCCGGGACCGATCCCGAGCGGCTATATGGGATGGTCACCCAACTCCTCGGCAACCCCGAGGAGCGCCAGCGAATGGCGAGTGCCAAGAACCCCTATGGCGACGGCAAAGCGGCTCAGCGTTGTGCCCAGGGGGTAGCCTGGCGACTGGGCTTAGCCCAACGTCCTGACGATTGGCAACCCTGACTAAATTTGGGTCCTGCACGGCCTTCTCTTGCAAGATGATTTTGCCGCCCTGTACTAGAAAGAGCGCCTGAGGCATGACAAATCCAGTGATATTGATGAAAACCGAGCTGGGGGAGATATACCTAAAGCTCCATCCCGAGCAAGCCCCCCTCACCGTGGCGAATTTCCTGCGCTATGTGGACGAAGGACGCTATCGAGGCGCTGCTTTCTATCGTGCCGTTCGGCCCGATAATCAGCCCCAGAGCCCGGTTAAGATCGAGGTGATTCAGGGCGGGCTGGGAATGGAGGAACACCCCCAAAAGCTGGGACCCATCCCCCACGAGACCACAGCGGCCACAGGTCTGCGTCATTTAGACGGCACAATTTCAATGTCGCGTTTGGAGCCTGGTAGCGCCCACTCCGAGTTTTTCATATGCATCAGCGACCAGCCCGAACTCGACTTTGGTGGGCGGAGAAACCCCGATGGACAGGGGTTTGCAGCCTTTGGAAGGGTATTGTCGGGGATGGAGGTGGTGTGGGCTATTCAGGCTCGGCCCACCGGTGGGGACACCCCTCCGGCACAGGGCCAGTGGGTGTTGAGGCCGGTGGGAATCCTCGAGGTCCGTCGCCGCTAGACCCCACTTCCCGGAGGGGGTGGGTCCTTGATGCCGGGGTCGCGGGGTGGCTCACCGGGCAGCGGCGGGTCTTCGGCGGGTGCGCCGGGCATTCCCGGCAGGCGCTCGGGGTTGGGCTGCGGGGGGTACTCCGGCGGCTTGGGCGGGCGCTCCGGTGGAATCTCGGGGATGTCCGGCTCGGGCATGGGCGGGTTGACTTCAGGGGGTGGGGCAGGAGGCCCTTCAGGAGGCCGGGGCGGATTCGGTTCGTTGGGGTAATCCGGTACTTGGGCGTATCGCATGGGCTCACCCTAGTTCACGCCACTGATGTTGCCCTGAGCGCGAGCTTGATGAACAGGGCATCACCCAAAGTTGACGGATAATTCCCTTATTCGCCGGATGCTTTTGCTGGTGAGTCTTGGTTTTACAGCTAGTGCAGTTTCCCTCAGGGTATCCAACCCCTACCCTAGCCGAGCCGGTGGAGTTGGAGCTGACCCTAGCTCATCGCCAGTCGCTCATTGTGCATCGCTAATCCGCCGCCGCACTCGCAACCGGCTTGGCCTCGAGCTTATGTGTGAGGGACCTGGGCCAGGGAAAGCGAATCAGGTAAACCGCCGCCAGGACCGTCAGTAGCCCCATCGTCGCCACGCCCCACCGCGCCCCAAAATGCTGCATCAGAAACCCCGAAAGATAGGCTCCCAGCGGCCCCGAGCCCAGCAGCACCATCGAGTACACCGACATCACCCGGCCCCGGATGTGGTCGGGGGTGATGAGCTGGACGGTGGTGTTGGCGTTGATGTTGGTGGTGATCATCCCCAGGCCGCCCACGGCTAGGACCACCGCGACCCACAGCGGGGTGAGTGGGAAAACCAAGAACATTAGAGCGGCGCCGAGGAGAACGCTGCCGAATACGGCTCGTAAAGGCCGTGCCCCCGAGCCCAGCGCCTGGATGACTGCCGCTACGATGCTACCTAGCCCCACCGCCGACATCAGAAAGCCGTAACCCTGGGCCTCGAGCCCCAGTTGCAGCCGCGCGTACACCGGCACCACGGTGGCAAAGTTCATCCCGAATAGGCTGGTGAGCCCCACCAGCGTCACCACCTGCCGCACCAGCCGGTCGTTCCAGACAAAGCGCAATCCCTCCGCGGCATCGGCAACCACGCTTCCCGACTTGGTTTGCGGGGCCAGCGGCGGAACCCCGCGCAGAACCAGCAGCAGTGGGACGAAAGAAAGCGCGTTGGCAAAATAACTCCAGCCCAGGCCCAACCCGGCGATGAGCAGCCCGGCCAGGGCAGGGCCGATAACCCGGCTGGTGTTGAAGCCAAAGGAGTTGAGGGCAATGGCACCGGGATACCGGTCGCGGCCCGCGATTTCTACCGTAAAGGCCTGCCGCACCGGCAGGTCCATTGCGTTGAACATGCCATAGAGAAAAGCAAACACCAGCACGTGCTCGTAGCGCACGGTGTGGCTGATAATCAGCACCGACATCACCAGGGCCAACAGGCCCATCCCACCTTGGGTGAGATAGAGCAGGTTGCGTCTGCTGTAGCGGTCGGAAAGCACCCCAGCGGGTAGGGAGAACAGCAGCGAGGG
The DNA here is from genome assembly GCA_040290005.1 of Meiothermus sp. GTDB lineage: Bacteria > Deinococcota > Deinococci > Deinococcales > Thermaceae > Meiothermus. Next base: position 13,969 of record PSMF01000022.1, on the reverse strand, counting down.
CAGGAATTGCAGCGCCACCACCAGGCCCAGCCGCTCGGCGCTGCCGGTGAGCTCTAAGACCAGCCAGCCCTGGGTGGCGGCCTGCATCCAGCTTCCGAGTTGGGAGAGAAATAGGGCAATCCAGTAGGTGCGGTATTTGGGGTCGCGCAATAACGCTAAAGACAGCACTTTTCCACTATACTGCGAATCTGACCGGCGGGTCAGCGGGGTAAGTCACAGCGGGAAGAAGCGATGAGCCATGAGCAATGCGCGATGAGCTAAAAACCGCCGAACGCCTAAAGCCCAAAGCCGAAGGCTAAACACCTCATGTCCAGTAAAGGAACTCTCGAAGGTTAGTTTTGCCCTACCAGACAGAAGTTATGTTTTTAGCTTTGAGCTTTCGGCCACGGAACAGACTGCTCCGAAACCAGCATCTCCGGCTTTCAGCATTGCTTTGGCTCATTGCTCATCGCTAGTCGCTCATTGCTCTTGTCGCATTCCCTCAAGCTCCACCCTCGAGTTCACGATGTGCTGGCGCATCGCCGCTTCCGCCGCTTCGGGGTTTCGCCGCTCTATGGCCTCGAGCACAGCCAGGTGCTCGTGGTAGCCGCGCATCACGTGGGTGGGGTCTTGGGCCAAGACGCTGAAGGCCAGGCGCATCTCGCCGTAGAGCAGTGCCAGGAAACGGCTCAAGCGCCCGTTGCCGCAACCCTCGGCGATGAGTTTGTGGAAGCGGGTGTTGGTGTCGCTATAGAGATAGGGATTGTTTTCCTGGATGGTCCGGCGCTGGAACTCCAGTACTTCCCTGAGCGCGGCCAGGGTTTTAGCCTCAGCCCGCAGGGCGCAAAGCCGGGCGGCGGTGCCCTCCAAGCCCTCGCGCAGCTCGCTGATCTCGAGCAAGTCCTGCGCACCGGGGCTCGCCACCACCACGCCCTTGCGCGAGCATTCGACCGCCAAGCCCTCGCCTACCAGTTGCAGGATGGCCTCCCTCACCGGGCTGCGCGAAACCTTGAGCTGCCGCGCCAGCTCGGGGACGCTCAACCGCTGTCCGGGGAGGAGGTTCCCCTCGAGGATGGCCCGCCGCAGCGTGACACGCACCGTGTCCACCACGCGGTTGTGCTGTGAAACGGGGAGAATGCCCATAAATTCTTAATCTCCACTCCCTGTGGTTATGAAAGCTGTTTACATTCTACATGTAAGGCTCATATAATTCGTTCACAAGTTTGCAAAAACTCCATAAAGGGCTTTGCTAGGCACCGCAAGCTTGCGCCTTGAACACCGGAGGAGACTATGAAGCGAGTTTTGGCTTTTATCGCGCTAGGGCTATTGGCCGGGCTGTCGGTGGCCCAAAAACCGAGGGTGGTGATTCCCACCGGCTCCACAGGCGGGGTGTTTTTCTTCTACGGGCAGGCCGTCGCCAAACTGCTCAGCGAGAGCGGGGTGGCCGATGCCACCGCTCAACAGACCGGTGGTTCTTACGACAACCTGCTCCTGCTGCGCGACCGCACCGACCCCAGTGCCAACACCTATTACTGTGCCCTGACCACCACCGATGCTGCTTTGGTCACCTATAACGGGAGCGAGCCCCGCTTCAAGGACAAGAAGGCCGACGGCCAGCGCATCCTCTTTTACATGTACCCCAGCCTGATCCACATCGTCACCACCGAGCAGTCGGGGATCAAAGTGCTGCAAGACCTCAAGGGTAAGCGCGTCTCCACCGGGCAGCCCGGCAGCTCCACCGAGAACTTAGCCTTGCTGGTGCTGCAAGGGGCAGGCGTAGACCCCGCCAGCTTCTCCAAACGCGAACGCCTCCCCGCCGCCGAGTCAGCCCAGGCCCTGGGCGAGGGCACCATTGATGCCTATTTCTGGGTCGGCGGAGTCCCCACCAGCAGCGTGGTGGACGTGGGTCAGACCCTCTCGCGCAGCGGCAAGAAGATTCGCCTGGTGCCCGTTACCCCCAGCAGCACCACCGCCCAACTCCTCCTAAAGCGCTTCCCCGGCATCCTGAGCACCGGCACCGTGCCCGCCAGCGTGTACGGCACCAGCGCCAGCACCCCAGCGCTCTACACCGGCAACGTGTTGGTCTGCCCCAAGGAGATGCCCGACGACCTCGCCTATGGCATCACCAAGGCGGTGTTCGGCGGCATCCAGACCCTACAAACCGCCACGGCAGCGGCCAAGGACACCACCCTCAAGGCTTCGGCGGACCTCTACGCCGCCAAGACCGTGATCCCTTTCCATCCGGGAGCGCTCCGGTACTTCAAAGAAGCGGGCGCGATCAAGTAGGGTTCCGGGGTCCGGGCGAAAGGAGCAGAGGGCAAAGAGCAAAGTACCTTTGACGTTTTAGCCCTCTGCCCTTTGCTCTCTGCTTCTCTCGGAACCCGGTCCCAGAGCCCTGACTTACGGAGGGACGCATGGAGCTCGAGGCTCACCAAACGTCAAACCGAACCCCTTTGGGGCGCTTCACCTGGACCGTTCTCCTGGTTGCCGCGCTGTACAGCATCTATCTGGTGATCCACCCCTTCACGCCGCTGTCTAAGCTCAGCATCACTTTTTTGGATACGGTGCAGCTCGAGCGGGCCACCCACGTGTTTTTCCTGGTGTTCGCGGGCTACTTGCTCACCGCTCAAGCCGCACCGGCCAAGCGCACCTTGGGTTCGTGGGTTTTTGTGGCCTTGTCGCTGCCCTTCCTCTACACCTTCTGGGTTCCCAACGTCCGGGGCGTGGAAATCCCCCTCTTGGGAAAGCTGGCGGGGACGGTGGCTTGGGCGGTCGCGGTGCTCCCGGCGCTGCTACCTCGAGCCCGCCGTTACAGCGATCTGCTGGCCGCCCTCATCGCCATCGCTCCCTTCGCCTATCAACTCGTCAACTACGAGCAACTGGTCTACCGCGCGGTTTTGCCCGCAGGCTGGGACATGGTGATGAGCTTCAGCCTGATCGTCCTCGTGCTAGGGCTGGTCAACCGCCTGCTGGGGCCGGTGATGCCCAGCCTGGTGCTGATATTCCTGGCCTATAACCTCTACGGTCACTATGTCCCCGGCACCTTTCGCGGGGCTAAGAACGGGATTGACCTGATCCTGGGCAAGACCTACAACGAGACCGAGGCCGGGATTTATGGCCTGATCACCGGGGTTTCGGCTAAGTACCTGGTCTACTTCACCATCCTCTCGGGGGTCATCGGGGCGCTGGGGCTGGGCAAGGTAGTCGCCAACATCGCCCTGGCCCTCGTGGGCCGCACCCCGCAGACGCCAGGCCGCGTCACCGGCCTGGCCTCGGTGTTTATGGGGATGTTCAGTGGCTCCGGTGCTGCCGATACTCAGTTTGTCGCCACCTTGACCAAGCCGCTCTACGAAAAAGCCAAATACGACCGGATGATCGCCGCCGGGCTGGTCGCCACCGCTGGGACCATCGCCATCATCACCCCGCCGGTGCTGGGGAGCATCGCCTTCATCATGGTGGAAATCCTCAACATCAAGTATTCCTGGATCATCATCATGGCGCTGGGGCCTTGCTTGCTATATCTGCTCTCGGTGCTGAGCTTCAACGAGTTCTACGCCCGTAAAGCCAAGCTGCCCCCGGTGGGCGCAGACGAGAGTTTAGGGCGCAACTACGCGCTGCGCTACAGCACCATCTTTATCCCCATCCTCACCATCATCGTGATGCTCTACCTGGGCTTTCAGGTGGCGACGGCGGTGTGTATCGCGGTGCTGGCCTTCATTCTGGTGGCTTACTTAGACCCCACGCTGCGGCCCAAGGGTGTGCGGCCCATCCTGGACGGGTTGGCAGAGGGTTTCCGCCAACTCATCCCCATCGGCACGGCGATTGTCGCGGCCAATCTGGTCTTCGCCATGATGGTGATCACCGGTCTGCCGTCGAAGTTCTCGATCTTCTTGGGGCAGGTCTCGGGCGAGAGCTTGCTACTAGCAACGCTGGTAACAGCAATCTTCAGCCTGATTCTGGGCATGGGCGTGCCGCCCACCGCGACCTACGTGCTGACCTCCTCGCTCACGGCGCCCGCTATCATCGCGCTGGCAAAGTCAAACTTCCTCACCTACGGCCTGACCCCCGAGCAAGCCACGCTGGCGGCGACGCTGGCGACGCATATGTTCCTGTTCTACTACGCGGTGCTGGCCGACGTGACCCCGCCGGTGGCCCTCTCGGCCTACGCCTCGGCCTCGGTGTTCAAGACCGACCCCATCAATACCGGGGTTTATGCCGCGAGGGTCGCGCTTTCTAAGTACATCATCGGGTTCTTCTTCCTGCTCTCCTTTACCGGGACGGGCTTGTTGATTCTGCCGGTGCTCCAGAACGTGGGCGGGCTCGAGGGCTGGCTGATCATCCTCGAGCGCTTCTTCTTCACCGCCGCCGCTATCATCTTCATGAGCGCCGCGACGGTGGGCTACACCCGGCGAAGATTAGCGCGGTGGGAAAGTTGGATCATGGGGATTCTGGCGGTGACGCTGTTTTTCCCCTATCCCAACTTGTGGATGGGGTTTATCCCGCTGGCCTTGTGCCTGCTATTTTTCCTGCGGCGGGAGCGGATTCCTGCACCGCAAGCCTCAGATTAACCCTTGCCGAGCAGCCAGTAGGCAAGCAGCGCGATAGGTTCGCGCAGGCGGGCTCGAGCCAGCAACGCTGCCGGGCAAGGGTCGTTTTGAACAGGTGAAACGCTGAACTCTAGCCCCAACTTTTCCGCCGTGAGCGCTGCTCTGGGCAAATGAAACGCCTGGCTCACGAGGATGACCGAACTCCAGCCTCGAGCCCGCATAATCTCGCTGCTGTACAGCAGGTTTTGATACGTCGAGGTGGCTATGGATTCCTGGACGATTTGCTCAGGGTGCAACCCCAAACGCCGCGCGACTTGGGCCATTGTCGCCGACTCCAAGCGCCCGTCTTCAATGTCGTGCCCGCCGGAGACGATGAGGTATTTGGCAAGCCCGTCCTGAACGAGCTTTACGCCCTGCTGCACCCGCCCTTCCAGACACGGGTTCACTCGCCTATCAATGTAGGCTTTAGCTCCCAGCACCAGCACGGCATCTGAGGGTTTAGCGGTGTTCTGATTCGCGTGGCTAAGGATGTAAACCGCAGGAATCGCGTAGATCGACAATCCTAGAGCGAGCAAAACCCCAATCCAAAAGGCAACCCGGCGCATCCCCCCATCGTACCTATGGACGTGCGCATTGACGAACCGTAAACCATCAAACGTTGACCTCGGACGCGCTCGGCACGGCAAAGGGATGGCACGTTTAGCGTTGTCCCTGCGCTGAGGCGAGGTAAAAGTCGGATAGACTATTGAGGCTGTGATTCAGGTGTTCACCGGGGACGCATTTTTGGCTCGAGAAGCCCTCTTAGGTGAGGCCATTTTGCAGGGCCTGCCGCCGCGCTTCGTGCCGCCTGAGCCCGCCGTGATCGCGCAGGAGGCGAGCGGCGGGCTATTCGGCCCGAGCGGGGTCTGCGCCGACCTACGGGAGATGTCGGAGGTCGAGTGGAAGGGACTCAAGGAAGTGCTGGACAAACTTCCGCCCGATGCCTCGGTGCTGCTGCTCGACCCCAAGCCGACGGCGGCGCGAAAGAAGTGGTACGCCGAGAAGGGGCAAATTCGCGATAATCCGACTCCTGGCCCGCGCGAGTTGGCCCAGTGGGTGACGAACCGGGCGCGTCACTATGACCTCAAGCTGCCCGCCCCCATCACCAACTATTTAGCTGGGCTCATAGGCGGAAAAGGCAGCTACGAGAACCCCGCGATGGGCTTAGAGGCGCTCGACCAGGAGATCAAAAAGCTCACCTTGGTCACGCCGCCGGTGACGCTGGAGAAGGTCCAGGCCTTAGTTGCGCTGGAGGCCCCGATCTCCGGCTTCGACCTGGTGCGCTCGACCACGGAGGGCAAGCTGAACGCGGCCTTTAAGCAGACCAGGGAGTTGATGGAGCGCGGCGAAGACCCCTTGCGAATCCTCGGAGCCCTTTCCTGGCAGTACGTGCGGGCCGCCAAAGCCTGGGCCTTGCTGCAAGAAAACCCCATGCTGGGCGAGGGCGAGGCGGCTTCGGCGCTGGGGATGCACCCCTATGCGGCGAAGCAAACTCTGTTGCTGGCGAAGGGGATGAGCGCGGATGCGGTGGAAGCAGCCTTGGAAACGCTTGTGGAGGCCGAGCAGGCTGCGAAGACCGGGAAGGACCCGAGGTTGGCTTTAGAACGTGCGGTGGTCGCGCTTGCTCAAACGATTGTGCGGCGCTAGGATATAGCCTCTCTCACACCCAGGGAGAGGACTCAACGAATAATGGGTTACTGGGCTGTCCCGCGAAACTCCGTCCCAATACGGCTCGCCATTACACTTGCTAAGTCGGTGTCGCCGGAGGCCAACAGATAGCTATAGGCCGCAGGTGCGTAGCTGACGTTGCCGGTGAGCCATAACGCTAGGGCAGCCTCGTGCGGGTTGGCCGGGGAAATCTCGCTCTCCAGCGTCACCCGCCGCACCGGCGCGGCGTATACTACTACGCCGGAGCTGTTTTGCACCTCTATTCTCGAGGCCGCTTTGAGTTGCTCGGTGGGTATGGCAAAAAGCCCTTTCCCATCGTCGCTCAACGTCGCTATCTCTTTTCTCGAGGCATTAATCAGCTTCAGACTCTGGCCGCCCGCAATCGGCAGGCTCAAAGAGGAGAGGCTGTAATCGGCGGGCAAGTACAGTGCTGGAGCAGTCCCGTCTGCACCGCGACTTTTGGCCTCTTTGACAAAGGCTTTCTCGGCCTCTTTCCTGCACACCCCGATGTCCTGGCAACTCGCCACCAGGTTGTCCCAGAAGCTTTTGGGCTTGGCGACCTCGAAGCACGAGGCGCCGGTGCTGGTCAGGGTGTAGGCTTTGACCCCGTAGGAAAGTTTGCCCTTGCCCTCTAAGACGCACAGCCGGTCCCCAGCGTCCAAGCTGAGGTTGAGCGCCGCACCGCCGCTACGGTTATAACTCTGCGCACTCCCGTCGGCCCGCGTAATCTGGGCTTTGCCGTCGAGCTCGAGTTTGGCCTGCCCCGCCAGGGCGAGCGAACTCAAGCACAGCGCAGAGAGCACAGAGCAAAGAACCTTTGCTATTCTTGCCCTCTGCTTCTTCTCGGAACCCCCAACCCGGAACCCCGAGCCCTGTTCAGCGTTGACTTTCCCCATGGTTTCCATCTTCCTTCCCTCCCGTAAACGGTTTGAGCGCCAACATCCCGAGCTGAAAAGCCAGGATGGGGAACAGGTAATCCAGATACTGCCCATAAAACTGCAACACCACCACCCCGGCGAAGAACAAAAACCAGCCCGCCACGGCAGTCTCGATCAGGGCTTTGGTCAGGTCGCGCCAGCGGCTGGCCCGTAGCAGCCCGTCTATGATCGCGTAGGTTGGCCACAGCGAGAGGAAGACCAGTAGGCCCAGCACCAGCAGCGACGGCCCCAGGCCCAGCACCTCGGAGAAGTGCCGGTAGGTAGCCAGGGTCATCAGGGCGCTCACGTGGATGTCAATGCCCTGTAGCGCACCTACGGGGGTGAAGTGGGCGTCGTCAGATACAGGATAGGTGCGGCCCAGCAGGAAGATGGCCCCTTCGGTCTGGGGGGATTTTGCCAGATTGTCCGAGAGCAATTCGTTCGCGCTGACGACCGCCAAGCCGGGCCAGAGCTGCGCCCCGTCGGTGCCCGGCCCGTAGCGGCGCACCGCGCGGAAGACGATACGCTTGCCGTCTCCAGCCCCTGCGGCCACCCGGCGGCAGCCGGTGTCGTCCAGACCGGCTCCAGCGCAGTACAAGGCCAGCGAGGCGGCCAGCGGCTGTGTGGCCTGTGGGCGGGGGATGCTGCGGGCTTGTCCATCGCCGTCATAGAGGATTTGCGCGGCAACCTGGCGCAGGTTGGGATTAACTTGAGCCAGGGGAAGACCGAGGACGGTCTGGTCGGGCAGCAGTAGGGGAGAGGAGACGGTGCGCAGGGTGAGGAGCAGCCGCTCGTCCCCGGCTGAGCGCACCCCGTCCTCGTTGGAGGGTTGGCTCAGGTCAAAGTCCACAAACACCGCTGTGGGGCGGTACTCCATCAGCTTGGCGATGATGTTTGCCATCTGTCCGCGGTTGAACACGTACCCCTGCGGGCTGAGCTGGGCTATGCTATCGCGGTCTATATCTACCAGAACCACCAACGGGAATCCGGTGGCGGCTCGAGGGGCGTCCCACCCGTACAAGGCCCGGCTGAGCTGGTCGAGGGCCACCCCCTGCGGCGACTTGATAAAGGTCGAGAACGGTCCCAGCAGGTCTCTGCTGAGCACAAACGACAGCACCAGCATGATCAAAACCACCAGCAGGGTGTGCTCGAGGGCTTTTCTGGCGTGCGGGGAGAGCCGGAAGCGCCGGGGGGGCCGCCTGAGGGCTTGGGGGGTTCTGCTATCCACGTATCGGCTCGGTGGGGTTACAAAATCGGCTAAACGACTCCTATATATTGTGCTTGTCTCTCGTAAATGATACGAGCATTAGTGCCCTTCCAGACGCAACATCCCGAGGTGAAAATACTGTGCCTGCCGTGCTATACTACAAATCTACCCTTTTTGCTGGGTTAAGCCCGTTCCTTACGCGGCTTATCCCTTTGCCATTCCGCTCTCACCGTGCAGTCAGGGTAGAAAGTACAGCGCACACGGGGAAAACCGATGCCGCGCAGAGGCCCGCTTCCCGCCGTGCCCTGGCTGGTGTCAGGGGTGTTGTTGTGCGGACTGGCTTGGGGGCAGAGCCTAGGCAAGACGCCCCAGACCTACGCGTTGGTGATCGGCATCAACAACTACCGCCCCTACCCCGAAACGCTGGGCCTGCCCTCGCTCAATTTCGCCGAGAGCGACGCGCGAAAGATGGCCCAAGCCCTCAAGGACCCGGCCAAGGGGCGGGTGGGCAAGGTGCGGCTGCTGTTGGACACCGACGCCAGCAAAACCGCCATCGAGGCCGAACTGCGTGACCTCTCGAGGCGCTTGCTCCCCGGCGACAACTTGATCGTCTATTACTCCGGCCACGGGATGCCCAACAGCCAGGGCCAGCCCTCGATGATGCCCAGCGACGCCAAGACCAACGACGAGGAGACCTGGCTGCCGCTCTCCGAGGTGCAGAGCTTGGTCCGGCGGGTGAGCGGGGGCCGGGGCCGCCTGGTTTTGGTGGTGGATGCCTGTTTTAGCGGGCGCTCGCAGCCGGGGTCGCGCAGCTTCGCCCTGCCGGGCCGCAAGGACGTACCCAAACCCCAAACCCCCACTCCAGGCGGTCAGGACGTGATCCTGGCCTCCTCCTCGGATACCCAGCCCAGTTGGGAAGACGCGGACTTGGGCGGCGGCGTGTTCACCACGTACTTGCTCGAGGCTATGACCGGCAAGGGCGACGCCAACGGCGACGGCCTGGTGAGTGTGGGTGAGGCCTACGCCTACGCCGCCAGCCGGGTTGAGGAATTCGCGGCGGCGAAGGGCAACGTGCAGACTCCTAAGCTCTACGGCCCCGACGACTACGCCCTGGCCCTCAACCCCATCGCGGCGGCCAAAAGCCGGGTGGCGGCGCTGAAGGTGGGGGGGTTGATCAGCGGCGAGCAGTTCGACGCGCTCGCCAACTGGATTGACAACGCCAAACAGCCCGAGGACATGCGCTTTTATCTGGCGGGCTACCTGACCAACACCCAGTTCATCTATCTGGTGGGCACCGGGGCGATTCCGGGGGTGGCTGCCGACGAGAAGGCCGACTGGCGTCTGCGCCGCATGGGCTCGCTGCGCAAGGCCGGGAAGATTCGGCTCGAGCAGTTCTGGAGTTTGAGCGCGATGATTCAATCGGGGAAAGCCGCGCCCGACCTGAGCGATTACCTGCGGGGGGAGCTCAAGGAGGACCGGTTTCTACAGCGCCTTCGGGCCGGGGCGGTCAAAGGAGTGCCGAGATAGGGCTGTCCAATGTCGAACGCGAAAATCGTTTTGGTAGGGGCGTACAGTTTTATGTCCGGCGCGGGTCCTGACCGAAATCCTTCCGGCAAGCAAAGACCGGCCTTTGTCCTCGGCCAATCATCGCGTGTGAGGATGTAGCGGCGACAGTGAAGCCGTCCTGCGGCCCGGCTCGTATCGCCATTGGCGACTGCTACATCGCGGCTAGAGCTGCGCCGGTACTCAGGGCCCCGCGTACCTACGCGCGTCGGTCGTCAACGCTGCGGGGACTGGGGCGGCAGAAATCCCCCCGTCAATCAAGGTCTATGGTTAGAGCACCTAACCTCTGACGACCTCGGAGAGCCCCCCTTGCTAAGGGGGGAAGGACAACGATGCCTCCCCCCGAGCACGCTATTAATCGCTCCTGTCCAGGACGCTTTTTACTGTGAGCGTGAGCCGAAGTAGACGTAGGCCGGGAGGTTTAGGCTCTCCATCTTCCCAGCGCAGAGCCTCTCTTAATCTTCGGCGTGACCCATCCCGACCCTCACGCAACTCCTGCGATTTTGTGATTAGCTAGGCGAGGTTTGAAATTTTTACGCTTGGGCTTGGGCCTGTTGGTAATGTCATGGTTGGGCGTGCGGGCACAGGATGCGTCCAGCACAGCTTTGCTGGTGCCGCGCATCGGTGATCATCCGGGGTTTACACGGGTGGTCTTTGATCTTCCGGCAGGGGCCACCTATACGCTCGAGCCCCTCGGCGCGGCCCTGCGCCTCAACTTACCGGGTCAGACCGTCACGCCGGGCATCGTCTACACCAACCAGCCCGAGCTGGCCGGATACGTGATGGAGCAGTTTGAGGATCACGCTGGGGTGCTCTTTATGACCTCGCAGGGGGTGAGCGAGCGCTCGGGGTACAAGTTGCAGGAGCTGCCCGCTTTGGAGGGCGACGGCAAACGGCTGGTGATTGACCTTTCCGGCGCCTTCGTGGATACCTCGCCCTTCGTCCCCCCGGCCAGCTTCAGCTTTGTCAAGGCCAAGGACCGCCGGTTTAGCGTGGTGCTGGACCCCGGTCACGGCGGGCCGGACACCGGAGCGCAGGGGCTGGTAGTCGAGAAAGAGGTGAACTTGGAGGTTGCCAAGCGCGTCGCCGCGCTGCTGCAAGGGGCAGGGGTCGAGGTTATCTTGACCCGCTCCAGCGACACTGCCTTTTCGGCGGATAAACGCACCGACCTCACCGCGCGGGTTAACCTTGCCAAAGGCAAAAGCGTCTATATCTCGATTCACTCCAACGCCACCGAACCCCCGCGCAGCAACTGGGCCTGCGGCTTGGAGGTCTACTACTATGGCCCCGGCAACGCCAGAGTGGTGTACCCACCGGCCCTGCCGCTGCTGCCCGCCCAGACCGTGGTTGCCCCGCCCGCCGCCACGCCCGATGCACTGCAACCCGATAGCCCCAGTGACATCCCTTCCCAGCCCACCGAGATCATCCCGCCCTCGCCCCTGCCGCTCCCGAGTGTCACCCCGCAGATGAGCTCAGCCCGGCGGATGGAGCAGTCGCGCACGCTAGCCAGCAGGGTGATGTCTTATCTGCTCTCGACCACCGCCGGGTTGGGCCGAGGAGTGCGTACCGCCGATTATTTCGTCAACAAGTTCGCCACCGTACCCTCGATCCTGGTGGAGATGGGCTACGTGACCCATCCGCTGGAGGGCCTCAACCTGCGCAACTCGGATTACCGCGACCGTATCGCCTACGGGATCGCCAGGGGGGTGCTGGAGTACCTCGAGAACGACTACCCGAGCGAGTAAACCTCGAGGCGAAGTCCAAATCCCTGGGGTCTACAGCAAATACCGTCTAGGACAGCCCCTAGTAATGACGTACCTAAGGAGAAGTTTTGTGTTTTGCTTCCTTTAGTACCGGCGCACCTCTAGCGCGCAGCCCTTGAGGCTGCCGTCGGGGTCACGGGGCCAGGTGTTGTCTACGGCGAAGCTCAGCGGGGGAGTTGCCAGCTCGAGCTGCTTCCCCCAAAGCTCCCGTCGCAGGTGGCGTCGCGCCGCACCTGATAGATGTACCCTCCGCCGCTTTGCGTCAGGGTGAGGGTTCCTAGCGTTCCGGGCTTGAGTAGATGGCTGTAGGTCACGGCTCCGGGGCTTTGGGCCTGCCCCGACTGGGCCGGGGAGAACTGGCTGGGGCGCACGATGCTTATAGCTGGAATAGTTGTTGCCTAGGGCGTAGGCCAGGGTGCGCTGCCGGGCTGCT
>PSMF01000022.1:0-1726 GCA_040290005.1 Meiothermus sp. | reverse complement strand
CTAGCCGGGAGCCACAGCACATAGTTCCCGGCGTTGTCGTAGAAGACCCGCCCGCTGACCTGTCCCCCGTTGAACACGCCGAAATCCTGGTCGGGCAGGTTGGCGGGCGGGGTGATGGCAGCGGTGTTGGTGAGGGTGGTAGCCCCGGCGACCGGGCTCACCGTGCCGTTGACGGTGAGGGTGACGGTTTGTCCCACCGGGAGGTTGACCGGCAAGCTGATGGCATTCCCTGTCCCTGAGGCGGTGCCGGACGCCGCGCAGCTCCAGGTCACGTTCTGAATGCTGGCGGGCACACTGTCGGTCAGGGTCGCCGCAGTGGCGGCGTTGGGACCGGCGTTGCTGGCGGTAACGGTGTAGCTGATGGGTGCGCCCGCGACCACGCCCGCCGGGCCGGTTTTGCTCACCGAGAGGTCGGCGGGCAGGTTGACCGAGACGTTGCGAATCTCGTGGTAGTTGGTGGAACCGCCGGTGGAGGCGGCAAATCCCAGCTTAAGGGTGGCGGGGGGGCCGAGGGCATGGTGTAAGGGCCCAGCACGGTGGTGAAGGTCCCGCCCTGAGTGGTCTGCCAGTTCACGGTGATGGCGTAGCTGGTCTCTGACGGCACAATCGAGACGTTGACCCGCCGGTAGTAGGCGCTGGCGGCAGGGCGGGTGGTCCCGCCTGGGGAATCAATCCCGGTGGAGAGGGTTCCCGTGCCGGTGAGGTAGGCGTAGCCGGTGTTTCCGTTCCCCGGTCCGCGGATCAAGATGGCATCGGGCCTAGCGTTAAGCGTTCCTTTGGAGCTGTCCGAGCAGCGGTCGCTCGAGCTGGCAAAGTTACCGAACTCGTCAAACCCGATGCCCACATAGCTGTTGGAGAGCTCCCCCACCAGGCTGTTGCTATAGCCCTGACAGTACCCCAGCCCGCCACCAAAGTCACCGATTTTGAAGTTGGTGGTACTGCCGTCGAACAAAAACATCGAGATGTCGTCGGCCCCGCTGCCGCCCCAGGATAGGTACTCGAAATCTATGCTCATGCCTAAGCTGGTGGGGAAGGCGGTGTCGTAATAGGCGTAACCGGTCTGACTGCCCGCGTTGCTGGTCAGGCGCAGATACCCGGCCCCGGCGGGGTCGGGGTTTCCCGAGGTAAGCCGTGCGTTTCCACCCAGCACCCAGCCGCTAGCGGTACCGGTGGTGAAGGTTTGGGTGATGGGGAATTGCGCCAGGGCGGGATTTGCTGCACCTACCACGACCAATAAAAACAGCCCCAGTATCCAGCGGGCCTGAGACCAGAAATACCTGATATGGGTATAGAAACCGCTCACCAAGCCTCAGGGTAGCAGGCACAGGCCTTGTCAGAGGCGCAAATGAACCGTGTCGGGTTTATCTGGTTTGCGCCGTAAGGGTTGGGGCGGGCTCGAGGGCGCGGCCAAGCCAATGAAAAAAGCCCCGCTAAGGGCTTTGCCGTGGTGGGCCGTACATGAATCGAACCTGTAACCCACTGAACCCCGAAGGGTGTTTGGGTCTGTAGGACGATGATAGAGAATACTGTCCAGTAAGCAAAAATGGAGGGTTAGCCGTGAGCCGATGTTAGCCCCTTTGTGGGTATCTTGCGGGTAGGTTTGGGTCTTTCCCTGCCGGTCAGCGCGAAGTAAACCCGGTCAGCCTCGGCTATGGCTGCTTGGGGATCGCCGCTGGTGGGCGGGAGCGGCGGGCTTTCGCGCCCCATCAAGGCCAAGTCGTACCAA